>JAGLWJ010000690.1 GCA_023133475.1 Phycisphaerae bacterium
CCTTGACCATGCCACCCGCCACCCGCCGCCGATTCGTGTCCCCCACGGCTAAAGCCATGGGCCACCCGACCTACAGATACTGCTCATTGCGGCAGGTTTTCAACCTGCCCTACCACGATGTTAGTCGCTGGGCTCTGTCACCTTCTTTGCCTGGTCAATCACCTGCTGCTGGACGTTGCCGGGCACCGATTCATAGTGGGAGAACTCCATGGAATAGCTGCCCTGCCCGGCAGTGATACTCGACAGCCGTGAGTGGTAGTCGGCGACTTCCGCCAGAGGCACGACCGCCTTTAGGACCACCATGTTCCCCGGCAACATGTCCTGGCCTTGGGGCCGACCGCGACGCGACGCGAGGTCGCCCTGGAGATCGCCCACAAACTCGGCGGGGGCGGTGACCTCTATGTTGACGATCGGCTCGAGCAGCGCCGGCTTGCACTTCAGAAAGGCGTCTTTGAACACCCCGCGACCGGCGATCTGAAACGCGATGTCCTTGCTGTCCACCGGGTGGGTCTTGCCGTCGATCAGCTCGACCTTGACGTCCACCACGGGATAGCCCGCCAGAACACCCTCTGTCATCTGACCCTTTATGCCCTTGTCCACGCTAGGCCTGAACGACTGGTCAATGGCTCCGCCAAAAATCTTGTCGATAAACTCGTATCCGGCACCACGTTCGTTGGGCATCATGTTGATGATAACGCGGGCGAACTGCCCTGCACCGCCGCTTTGCTTTTTGTGCGTATACTCGATGTCGCGCACCGACCCGGTGATGGTCTCACGATACGGGATCTTGGGCGGTTTGGTGTCCACCTCGACCTTGAACTGCTTGGCCATCCGAGCCAGAATCGACCTGACGTGCAGGTCGCCCACACCGTTGATGACCAACTCGTGCATCACCGGGTCGCGGGTTATCTTAAAGCACGGGTCCTCCTCGGTGAAGCGTTTCAAAGCCGAAGAAATTTTGTCGTCATCGCCGCGCCCTTTGGACTGGATGGCCAACGCAAACATCGGATCGGGGAACTTGGGCGTGGTGATTTTGCCGCCCTGTTTCGAGTAGAGCACGTCCCCGATGCGCAGGTCCAGCTTGGAAAACGCCACGATGTCACCGGCGGTCCCCTGGTCGATCTCGGCATGGTCGGTCCCGATGAGGTGCTGGACCTGCCCGGCCCGCAATGCCTTGCCTTCCCCGGTGGTTTTCATGGAACTGGCAGAGTCCACCGCACCGCTTAAAATACGCACAAACGAGTACTTGATGTTGCTCTTGACGTCGGTCATCACCTTGAAGACCTGGGCGACGAAGTCCGGGCCGGCCTGGTCAATGGCGATTTCGTTTTCGTCGTCCACCAGCACCCGCTGCTTGCCCTGAAAGGGATTGGGGGCAAAGCTGACGATCTTGTCGAGTAGTTCGGCAATCCCGACATCTTCCCGCGAATTGGCGAACAAGATCGGAATGATAGCACCCTGGGCCATCGCCTTGGGGGCAAAAGCGGCGATCTCGTCGTCGTTGGTCTCGCCACCGAGGTACTTCTCCATCAGATCATCGTCAGCCCCGACGATCGCCTCCACGGCGGCGGTGTAGGCGTCCTCGATGTCGCCAAAGTCCGGTGTGCCGCTCCCTTTGGGGAAGCAGCCCACCACGCTCTTGGCACCGCCTGCCGGCAGATTCACCGGAACGCATTCGGCGCCGAACGACTCTTGAATCTGCCCCACCAATTCCTCGGGATTGGCGGTGTCCGCGTCGATACGGGTGACGACGATCATGGTGGCCAATCCGAACTCGCGGGCGCGTTGCAGCATTTTGCGGGTGTTGACCCCGATCCCATCGGCGGCGGAGATGACCACCACCGCGGTCTCCACCGGGATCAGAGCAGCGATTGCCTGCCCGCAGAAATCGCTGGACCCCGGAGTATCAACGATGTTGATATGAACACCGGCATGTGGCAGGTGGCACATCGCGGAGTAATAGGAGCTTTTCTTCTCCTTTTCCTCCTCGGTGAAATCCAGCACCGAGGTGCCGTCGTTGACATTACCCAGACGGTTGGTGACCCCAGCCTTGAACAGCATCGCCTCTGCCAGCGAGGTCTTTCCTGCTCCGGTATGGCCAACAAAGGCGATATTGCGAATGTTCTCTATGGTAATAGCAGCCATTGGGCTCTCCTGCACTCAACAAACTCTTACGCGGTTTTGAAGGGGGCTATACCAACCACCTGTCGTGTAAACCATTGACGAAAACGGGGCATTGTAATGTGTCCCCGTTACAAAGTCCAACCTCCAAAGTAGGGCGGGTTCCACCTGCCTTCACAGCAGGGCGACGAACTCATCGGCGGTCATACCCGCCGAGCGGATCAGCGCTCGAAGCGTGCCTGGTGCAATTTCGCGGTGTTGAGGAACCGACAAACTCACGTTGCATCCCGGTTTGAGCATCACCACATGGCTACCACGCTGGCGATCCTGCCTCCATCCGGCTTCTTTAAGCGCACGCACCACTTTCACGCCAGAAATTACCGGCAACTGAGCCATCAGGTTTTAACCTCGACCTCCCGGGTGGCCACGGTGAGCGGCATTCCGTTGGCGGCTCGTGCTTCCAGGCACGCCTCGATGGCCTCGCGAATATTGGCCAAGGCCTCCGCCTCCGTCTTTCCTTGTGAGACACAACCTGGGATCGCGGGACACTCCGCGACGATCATGCCGGTTTCATCACGGTCAAGATTGACGATGAATTTCATGGATCACTCCCTCCTGCCGATTCTATGCCAAGTGAGCCATCTCGTCGAGGCGGTATAGCGTACCCCCACCCGATGGTAGGGCGGGTTCCACCCGCCTTCCCGGCGGCACCGACTCGTCCCAATCAGTGCCGCGACCGTAAGGGAGCGGCTGTCCGTCCCCCACCGCGCGCCGAGATTCGTGTCCCCCACCGCTAAAGGGCTTGTCGATTTAGTCTGTAGCGTCGCCCCT
>JAGLWJ010000691.1 GCA_023133475.1 Phycisphaerae bacterium
ATCATCGAGCCCATCTTCATGAGCGCTTCCCAGGCCTACCGCGACACGGACGAAATGGAGTGCGCCCTGGCTTACATGATCCCCACGTGGTGCTATTCGCGTATCGCCAACCCCTCAACCTATTACTATGAGTGGACGCTGGCATTGCTGGAAAGCTACGGTTATGACGGAGAGACCTCGTGCTGCTCGACTTCATCGGGCATGGCAGCCATCTCCACCGCGGTTCAGCCGTTCCTGGTCCATCAGCAAAAGCATGTGCACGAGCACCGCAACTTCCTGGCTACTGCTCAATGCTATGGCGGCACCTTCCAGCAGTTCAGCATCCGCCTGATGCAAGAGCGTGGTATCGAGTGCCGCTGGATAGAAAACCCGCAGAACATCGAGGAGTGGGCCTGCAAGATCGACAAGAACACCCGGTTCCTCTACGGCGAACTGCCCAGCAACCCCGCCCAGGGCTTCTTCGACATCAAAGCGGTGGCTGACCTTGCCCACAGCCATAACCTCCCGCTGATCTGCGACGCGACGGTGGCCACCCCCGCGCTATTGAGGCCTATCTGCCACGGTGCCGACATCGTCGTCCAATCTGCCACCAAGAGCCTGACCACCAGCGGGTTTGGGGTCTGCGGGGCGTTGACTGCTCGCCACAACCTGGTCACCAACATCGATAATGATGATCTCAAGAAGGACTTCCCGCTGTACGTCAAGTTCCTGCCCAACCGCGACACAGGCCCCAACCTGCACCCCTTGCAGGCCATCATGACCCTCAACGACATGCGCACGTTGCGTTCCAAGATGGACATGCTAAGCCGCAACACCATGAAGGTGGCTCAGGCCCTTCAGGGGCATCCGCAGATCGAGAGCGTGGCTTACCTGGGGTTGCCGGACCATCCGCTGCACGAGTTGGCCAGCAAGTACATGTGGCTGGTGGATGCCGAGCACGACGAGCTGTACGGCAAGCCGGTCAACCGTTACGGGCACCTGATGTCCTTCTGTGTCAAGGGTGGTGCGGAAGCGACGCGCAAGTTCTTCGACGCCCTGCAACGCATCTGGAGAGCGACCGACCTGGGGCGGATCAAGAGCGTAGCCACCATCCCGGCTATCTCCACGCACCAGCAGCAAGGCGAAGAAGGCCGTAAGCTCGCCCATATTCCGCCCAACATGGTCCGTTTGTGCGTCGGGGGTGAACATGCCGACGACACCCTGGCGGACCTGGATCAGGCACTGTACAAGTCGAAGTAGAGCAGGCGATTGTGGTGAAGAATCTCACGCAGAGGCGCAGAGTTTCATGTAGGGTGGGTGAAGCCCGCCGCAGGCGGGCGCAACCCACCATATCGGACGGTGGGTTCCACCTCGCTGCGCGAGGTTCCACCCACCCTACGTTCGATACCATAAGTAGGAATGTACGATGGATGTCTTTGAGGCAATCGCCAAACGTCACAGCTACCGCGGGCCGTTTTTAGATCAGCCGGTTCGCCGTGCCGATCTCCAGCGTATCGTCCAGGCTGGATTACAGGCCCCTTCCGGCAAGAACGCCCAGACGACCACCTTTGTGATCGTCGACGATGCCGACCTGGTGCACGGGATCGGCGGGATGCACCCCGCCAACCAGGCCATGCAGCAGGCCAAGGCTATGATAGCCTGCATCGTGGACCGTCAGCCCGAGGCGGTTTACGAAGGGCACGCCTTCCAAATCGAGGATTGCGCCGCGGCGGTGGAGAACATGCTGCTGGCGGTCACCGCTCTGGGCTACGCCACTGTATGGATCGACGGTTGGCTTCGGGTGGACAATCGTGCTGAGAGTGTTGGCAAGCTTTTAGGGGTGCCGGAAGGGAAAATCATCCGGGTGCTTTTGCCCATCGGCGTTCCGCAAAAGACCTGGCAACAGAAAGAGAAGCTGCCCTTCGAGGCCCGTGCATGGTTCAACCGTTATGGGATGGATGCATCCAATCCCGGATGATCGCCGGTGGCAAATGTAGGGCGGGTTCCACCCGCCGCCCCATGCCACTCAACGCCGCCTCCTAAGCGGCCTCTTCGAGTTCGCTAACCTCCTTTGCGGCAGCAACTTCCTTCTTCGTGGCCATGCGCGTTTTGGGCACGCCCGGCGGCCGCTCCTTCTTCTTGTGGGGCCAGTTTCTCGCTTTCTTGCTTCCTTTTCGCAGGTGCCCATCGCGA
>JAGLWJ010000692.1 GCA_023133475.1 Phycisphaerae bacterium
AACGCTACGGACTTGTCACCGCTAACCACGCCGGCGTGGTTGTGATCACCCCGTTTCTCCATTCTCCATTCTCCATTCTCCGCGTGCTCCGCGGTGAATTAGATGCGATTGCCCTGCCGTGGTGCGTCGTGAGTGCTTGCAAATGGGAGGCGTTACCTGTAGATTTGGTCCTGAGAGATCCTCGCAACGCGGCAGAAGACGACTTAAGCCGTTGTTGAGTAAGTGGTTGTAGCCAGCGAGGGCGCCGCCCCGGCCGGTAAAGGGTGGGTTGTTTTTGTCGTGATCGAGGTTCGACGATGCATTATCCCAGACGAAACAGTAAAATAAAGCGTGCTCGGCAAATTGGCTTTCGCGCACGTATGAGAACCAACAAAGGGCGAAAGCTGATTAATCGCAAACGCCGTCACGGTCGCAAACTCATTAACGTGGTTTGACTAAGCCCACCAGCCTCCCAGAGGAAAAAGGGGCATTCCGCTTTTTGATCGGCTGTCATCAAGCGGGTCGGCTGCGGAACCACTCGACAAACCGGGCCAAACCGGTGTCTATGTCTGTGCCGGGTTGATAGCCCAGTTCCTGGCAGGCTTGGGTTATGTCCGCGTATGTCCGCTGCACGTCGCCCGGCTGGCAGGGCAGACGGTTGATGACCGCCTTTTTTCCCAAGGCCTTCTCCAGCCCGGCGATCAGGTCGCACAGCTTGATCGGGGTGGATTCGCCGAGGTTGTAAATATGGTACCCATCGCAACGGTCGATGGCAGCCAGCGTGCCCGCGATGATGTCGTCAATGTAAGTGAAATCACGCATCATGCTCCCGTCCCCAAACACGGGGATCGGATCACCGGCTTCGATCAGGCGAGTGAATTTGTGGATGGCTAAGTCGGGACGCTGGCGGGGTCCGTAGACTGTGAAAAAACGTACACAGGTCACCCCAATACCGTACAAATGATGATAAGTATGGCAAAGCAACTCACCGGCTTTTTTGGTGGCTGCGTAGGGTGATATGGGGAAATCGACGTTGTCCGACTCGCGGAAGGGGATACTTTCGTTGTTTCCGTAGACGCTTGAACTGCCCGCGAAAATGAAGCGTTTGATGGCATGTTCGCGGGCGGCTTCGAGCATAACCATGGTGCCGGCGATGTTGACGTCCTGGTACAAAATCGGCTGCTCGATCGAGGGCCTCACACCCGCCCGGGCAGCCAGATGCACGATCACGTCAGTGTCCTTGACCAGCTTGTTCACCATGTCGGCGTCGCGTATGTCGCCCTCAGCCAACGTGAAGTGATCGTTTTTCATGCAAGCTGTCAGGTTAGCCCGCTTGGTCGATGGATCGTAGAAGTCATCGAAGTTGTCCAGCGCTGTTACCGCATCACCCCGGCGTAGCAACGCCTCACAAAGGTGTGAACCGATAAACCCGGCACCGCCGGTGACCAGGATTTTTGCCATCTTTCTGTCCATCCAAAGTAGGGCGGGTTTCACCCGCCGCACCGCTAATAAGTCCAAAGTCCCTAGTCCAAGGTCCAAAGTCTCGCCAATCCCTGACTTTGGACTTTGGACCAGGGACTTTGGACTTCCTGGCTGGGAAGGCGGGTGGAACCCGCCCTACAGCCGTCGCGTCAGCCGGTTGGAGACACGGTTGGCCGACCGATGCAGTAATACTCCAACCCGTGCTTCTTCATCAGGATCGGGTCATACAGGTTGCGGCCGTCGAAGACCACCGGCTTTTTCATTGACCGGATCATCCGGTCGAAGTCGGGCATGCGGAACTCAGGCCAATCGGTGAAAATCACCAGTGCGTCGGCATCCTGCAAGGCTTCGTAGCAGTCGTCGAAAGTCTGCATGGCATTGCCCAGTTTGGCGCGGGCGTTCTCGATGGCTTCGGGGTCGTAGGCCCGCACCTTGATACCGCGTTCCATGAACATGCGCACGGCGTCGATCGCCGGCGACTCGCGCACGTCGTCGGTTCTGGCCTTGAATGCCAGGCCCCAAACCGCCAGCGTTGTCTCCTTGCACGCATCACCGAAGTAATCCAGCACCCTCTCGGCAAAGATGATCCGCTGGCGACGGTTCACCTCGTGCACCGCCTGGGCGATGGACAGCGGGTGGCCCTCCTCTTCACCCATGGCGATCAGAGCCGACACGTCCTTGGGGAAGCACGACCCGCCGTACCCCACACCGGGATACAGGAAATCCGGCCCAATACGGGAGTCCGAACCGATGGCCCGGCGGACACTCTCGATGTCCGCCCCGAACCGCTCGCACAAACCCGCCATCTCGTTGATAAACGAGATACGTGTAGCCAACATGGCGTTGGCTGCGTATTTGGATATCTCCGCGCTGGCAGGGTCCATCACCAGGAAACGCTCCACCTTGCGCATGAACGGTGCGTACAGCTCCTTCATGATCTCCACCACCGCCGGGTTGGTGGTGCCGAAAATCACCCGGTCCGGGCGCATAAAATCCTGGACGGCTGCCCCTTCCTTCAGGAACTCGGGGTTGCTCACATAATCGAAGGGGTGGTCGGTCTGGGAGCGGATCACCTCGCTAACCTTCTTGTGGGTGCCCACCGGGACGGTGCTCTTGGTTACGATGATGCGATACCCGTCCATGTGTCGGCCGATG
>JAGLWJ010000693.1 GCA_023133475.1 Phycisphaerae bacterium
GGCTAAAGCCCTGGGCCACCCACCTGTTGCCTGTTGCCAGCACTCCCGCTATCTTCTCGGGCATCATGCTAATAATTGCCGGTTCTAATTTGGAAGAGTTCACCTCCAGTTTTGCAGGATGGATATGGGCCATTCCGTTGTTTCTCCTGCTACTGGGTTGTGGGCTGATCTTTTCTGTTGCCACAAAGTTCGTGCAGTGGCGCGTGCTGACACACGGATATGCCTGCATCCGCGGGCACTACGACAAACCGGAGGACACCGGGCATATCAACCACTTTCAGGCCCTATGCGCCGCTTTGTCCGCCACCATCGGGTTGGGCAACATCGCCGGTGTGGCGGTGGCGGTGTCGGTGGGTGGGCCTGGGGCGGTCTTTTGGATGTGGATCGTCGGGTTCTTCGGGATGGCGCTTAAGTTCATGGAGTGCACCTTGGCGGTGATGTACCGCGACGTGCGCGACGTGCCCGATCCCAGCGCCCCAGCCTTGATGGCGGCTGATGCCGAAAAACGCACCCTGGAATACAAGGGCGAACCACCTCCGATTCCGGGAATCCCTGAGCAGGCCCGGGGCGAAGTCCGCGGCGGCCCCATGTGGTACATCCAAAAAGCGCTGGTCGAGCCGCTGCGCGAACGTGGAAACGGCGCGTGGGTGCTGTTCAAGATTCTGGCGGTCTGCTTCGCCATCTCCGCGATGTTCAACTCCTTCGGGGGCGGCAATATGTTCCAGGGCTGGAACGTGGCTGACATGCTGGAGAAGAATTTCAGCGTTCCCGACTACGTTTCGGCGGTGGTGGTATCATCTCTGGTGGCGTTGGTGATTATTGGCGGGATCAAGCGTATCGGGCAGGTGGCTTCGCGTTTGGTGCCGTTCATGTGCGTGGTGTACGTGCTGGGTGCGTTGTACGTGATCCTGGTGCACGTGACGGAGGTTCCCCGGTGCCTGGCGTTGATCGTCGAGTCAGCCTTCACCCCGGTGGCTGAGGCTGGAGCGTGTGCGGGAGTCTCGATCTGGTTTGCGCTTACGTGGGGGCTCAAGCGAGCGTGCTTCTCGAACGAGGCGGGCGAGGGCTCAGCAGCGATCGCCCACGCGGTGGCCAAAACGGACGAGCCGATCCGCGAAGGAATTGTCGCGGGGATCGGGCCGTTCATCGACACCATCATCATCTGCACCATGAGTGCCCTGGTGCTGCTGATGACCGGCGTGTGGAACCGCCCAGCCGTCGGAACGATAGCCTCCATCGAGGGCGACAAGGCGGTGGTGGCGTGTGCGGGCACAATCCCGGAAGAAATGGCGGGCCTATACCTGGATGCCCTTCAAGTCGACGGGGCTCACCAACTGGCCATCCACGTCAAGCGGGAGATGGGTGACGAGCCCACCACAGCCATAGTGCCCATCGCGGAAGTTGAACGGGATGAGGCGGCGGGTTGGCAGGGGCTGACCAGGCTGACATTGGACTTGGCCGACCTGACGGCTGACGAACGTGCCGGTGTCGCGGTGGGCCAACCGGTGCACCTGGACATTACCGGAGCCAAGATGACCGCGTTCGCTTTCGACACCACGGTGCGTGGGTTCGGCACCTACATCGTTACGCTGGGGGTATGCCTGTTTGCGTTCAGCACCATGATAAGTTGGAGCTACTACGGCGAGAAAGGGGCTGAATACCTGTTAGGCCCACAAGCCATTCTGCCGTACAAGTTTCTGTTTGTGGTCTTCGTTTTTCTGGGGATGGTGCTGGAGAAGTTCTCCACCGTGTACAACTTCTCTGATGCCACCACCGGGCTGATGGTGCTGTGCAATTTGCCGGCGGTGCTCATCCTGTCGCCGGTGGTGCTCCGCGCCGCCGGCAACTACTTCCGCCGTCTGGACGAGGGCCAGATGCCGCGCCAACGTTAAGTTCGACTTTTGGGCTCTTGCCGTTGGGCGTAGATAAGTTT
>JAGLWJ010000694.1 GCA_023133475.1 Phycisphaerae bacterium
TTCGCTTCACCCTGGGCTTTATTCCACCACCCCCTTCGGGGGTTAATGCCAGGGCGTGCTTCACGCACTACCTCACCCACAATAGCTAAGCTCCTTCATCATCATCACTCGAAAATATCTATCGTCAGCGTGTCGGTATCAATCCCACCGTTGCCGTCGTCAACCGTTAGGGTCACCACGAACGTCCCTGCCTCGTCATAGGTATGGCTGGTTGAGACGCCGGAGCCGGTGGAGTCATCACCGAAATCCCACGTGTAGGTCAGTGTGTCGCCGTCCGGATCGCTGGAATCGCTCCCGTCGAAGCTTATAGGCCAGCCTATAAAGCTCCACGAGGGATTGCTGTCGGCCACCGCTGAAGGCGGGTTATTGGCGGGACTGCCACCACCACCACCGCCGCCGGCGCCGCCGCCGCCAAAGTCAAGCTGATCTGCCAGGTCAGGCCACATACGGGTCCGGTAGGCAAACAGCTTGACGATCTCCCGGCCACCACGCTTGACGACAACTTTGATCCGCTTGACACCTGTCGGCGTATCAGACGTGCTGGACAAGTCCGCCGGATCAATCCATCGAACCTCCACCACATGCTCGTAGTCGTCGGCTGAGGGGATTGTCGTGCCATTGCGGTTCTGCGGCGGGCTTGCGATCCAGTCAGCGTAGTCGTCGACGTCGTCGAAATTGGCCCGCGTGCCACCGTCTTCGCCCGTCTCGGGGCCAAGGTTGTCCGCCACGTCCGCATCCTCGTAGGGTTGCTGGAGAATCTCCGCCATCAGCCCCTGAGCCAGAAGTAATGCCCGGCTACGTTCGGCGAGCTTGTACTTGCTGGTGCGGGCGGCACCGACGGTGTTCAGGGCCGCCACCAGCATCACACTCACAATCACAATCGAGATGACCGCCTCGACCAGCGTGAAACCGCAAACCACGGTGTCCCCAGGTGCCCGAGCTTGGATCGGCTGGCCCATCAGTCGTTCCCTCCCACACGCACTGAAACAGAATCGAACTCGGCAGCGCTGCCCCATGGCAATACGGTGGCGAAGCGGTCGCTATCGCCTTGTGCAAAGGAATTATAGTAGTAGGTGCCCTGGTCTTGCCTGTTGACCCTGACGTTTACCGTGTCCAAGTCGGGGTCGATCAGCAGGCGCAGTGTAACAAAACCGGCGGGCAAGCCCGGAAGCGTCACCAGCGGCACGCTCGTGGAGTTATCTATCTTGTGATATACGGTCAGCGTCTGCGTGCCGTCGGGCTGAAGCTGAAGAAAAGCGAACAGCGCCGCGAACTTTCCGCCGGACCAGTCGGCATTGATCCAGAACACCGCACCGTTTCCGCCGATGCTGGTGTTTCGGAAGCGGACCTCGGCGGTGATCAGTTCGGTAAAGTCGTTGTCCGGATAGGTGTCCAGCGTGGTGCCGGCGTACCAGATTCCGCCACTGAGCGTCCCCGGATTGAAAGGTGCCCCGTCGCGACACACCCAATCGCCCAGCCCGTCGGCATTCATGTCCTGCACCGTCGGATCGGTATCGAAATCGAGTTCCCACGCCGCCGAGAGCACCTCGGGCGTGTTCAACATGCGGACGGCGGTGTCGAGTCGAGCCGACGTCTGATCACCGGCTTGTATCGCGACCCGGACGCCGGTCACGTATTGGCGGCTGGCGGTCTGCGGTGGGCCAGGACTCATATACGTGCCGTAGATACAATAGTACATGGATTTGTCATCGTCAAACGACCAACTCGTTCCCCCGTCGGTCGTCTCAAGCCGGCCAGACCCACCCACGTTTTCGTATTGAATTGTCGCCGACTTGTTACTGGCACCGAAGTGCTGAAGCACCAGGCATAAGCCTTCGTCGGGCGACAGCCCACTCACATTACTGAAGGAAAACTCCTTCCACAGGTAGCCGTCAGTGAGTATGCTTTCGGGCATCTGCACTTTTTCCAGTGGTGGCGGATCAGACGGTTCGTTATTCGCATCAGGAAGGCGTAGTTGGACCCAGGTCAACTCGCTCTTCGGTCCGTGGCACTTCGCCTGGAACTGGACCCGCGTGACCCGCCAGGCAGTTGCGTCCTCCGGAAGGGCGGGCTCGAAGTACTGGCCTATCCATTTCTCTTGCTCGATGTCGAAGTCCTCGGAGTCGTTCGTCGCCGTGTAGCTTGCCAGGCGAGTTTCGGCACTCTCGATATCGGGGCCTGGATACTCCTCCGTTACGCTTTCCAGGTCGTAGGCCAGGGCAAACGCCTGAACATCTTCGATCACATTGATACCTGCGCCGCCGTTGTACTGACGAGTCAGCGGGTCGCCCACCGTGCCGGACCAGGCGTAGTGGATACGCTCAGGCACGCCGTCGCCGTTGCGATCAGCCACCGTAAACGTGATGGTGTGGGCCGATCGCTCGGCGATGTATTTGGCACATCCGATTTCGGTGCTGATCTGCTCCATGGCAGCGGACACTTCCGCGATGTGTGCTAAAGGGTCTGCACTATCCGGGAGCGCATGGCTGGCGATGAGGATGGCGGAGGTGAGACCAGCCATGACGATGGTCATAATCACCATGGCCACCACCAGCTCGACCAGCGTGAGCCCGGACCGCCTGACACGGGCCTGTCGCCATCCTACGGTTGCTGTCCGAGCCGCACTAGGCAATTTACAATCTCCCATCCTCAATCGGGTCACTGGATGGTCACCTGCCCGGTCTCACCGTCAACGGTGATGGTCTTGGCCCGGGTTCCCACTTGGACCACCACCGATCCGCCTGCTCCATCGAGCGGCGTTCCGTAGCCGTCGAAGGTTATCTCGGTACTGTCGGCGAAATTGGCTGTGATGATCGTCGCCTCGTAGGGCGGCTTAGACATCTCCACGGTGTAGGTGGAATCCGCTTGATCCATATCGCTTACGCCAGCCAGTGTGTAGCTGCTGTTTGCCAGCGAGAACTGCACCGCTTGGCTCGAGCTGGTCGCCCGTGCCCGCCTCCTGGCGCCCTCCAGGTCCAACGCGATGCGCCGGGCAGCCGCCTCGACGCGCTGTTGGGCAATCGCGTTGGCGTATCGCGGCACGGCGATCGTCGCCAGCAGGCTGATGATCATCACCACGATGGCCAACTCGAGCAAACTGAAGGCTCGGGTATGGGCCACCCGCCTCACATGGGTGTTCCACCTCACATGGGTGGCCCATCGCTTTAGCGGTGGGGGACACGAATGGCCCGCTGATTCGCGTTGGGTGGCCCATCGCTTTAGCGATGGGCCACCCGTTTGTCCCGGTGTTTTAATCATTGTAACTCTTCAACCATATGCAGCGATGTAGGGTCCGCTGCTGCACTTTCATAATCGGGTCCTCCGTCACAGGGTGTTGTTCCCTGGTATTCATGTCTCCGATGGTCTTGGGGCCGCGCAGGTGCGGCCACCAAACGGTATCCGTGGGGTGCATGACACTTCAGGCGGGCGAATAGCCCCGGAGGGGCGTGGGTCCTTAGCCACGGGTGTAAGCCCGTGGTGCAAGGAAACAATTCCCCCAAGCCCCGGCAGGGGCGACGGACTGCTGCCCGCAAAGGAAATCCTCCGCCCCGCTGGGGCTTGGGTTCTCACGCCCCCCTGTTTCCTTCCACGGGCTTACGCCCGTGGCTATTTACCTTCGCCCCTGCCGGGGCTGAAGACACTGCACGCGGCTGAAGAGTTACTAACCATTCTGGGCGTCGTCGCCGCCGCTGCCTCCCGCCGCCCCAAAGGTGCCCCATCCTTCAGATGGGCTGTTGGCTCCGAAATGACCGGTATCCAACACCGCTATCCAGCCGGTGGAGCCGGCTGTAAACGAACTGGTTGGGGTTTTGATAACCTTCACCGTGTTCAGGTCGTTCAATGGGTTAGTTGAAAACGGGGCACGCAGATAAGGGCCGTAGATGTACGGGTATTCCAGCGTATTTTTTGTATCCCCCTGTGCGTCGCTGTATCGGGTCAACTGCTTCACGAACGACGATTCGTGGGGCTCACCGGTTGTGGGTTTATACCCGGGATACCGGCCATGCTCGGCGTAATACTGTTCGATGGCATTGCTGACCCGGGTGATGGTGGCGTTCAGGTTGCTGGTTTTGGCAGCCTGGGCGGCGTTGGAGAACCGTGGCACGGCAATCGCCGCCAGCATCGAGATGATGACCATGTTGATGACCAACTCTTGCAGCGTAAAGCCACGACGCCTCCGCTTGCGCGCTTGTCGGCCCGACGCTGTTTGGCAGTGCATGTTTGAGGTTGTAGGTGCCCGCATGGCTCATCACGCAAGAACCGAGCTGCGGAAGAGCATGATGCCTCATCCCGCAGCCCGGTTACGTTCAATGGTTGGCCACTGGCCCATCAGGCGAGGGAGCGCGATTATCACCCTTCCCGTTTCAACCGCAACCGCTCGTGGCATTAATAGCTGGTGTAGAGCGTATCCGTATCGTCCTTCACCGTTCCGGTGTTGGCGTGGATGTCACCGGTGCTCTCGTTGTAGATCCACCCGACCCCCGCACCGTCGATGGCGGCGACGCCGGTGTCACCAACCGCCCCACCGGTCCCGTCACCGGCAACCGGCAACCCCGGGACGGCCTTGAGGTATGGGCCGAAAATGTGCGTGGTGTCCTTGGTCGCGTTGTCCCCGCCCGCGGCATTGGTGTAGGTGGTCAACTGTTCCACGAACTTGGCCACGGTCGGGAAGCTGCCGCCGTGTTCGGCGGAATAGAGATCGATCGAGTTGCGTAAGGCAGCCAAGTCCCCGCGCATGGCAGAG
>JAGLWJ010000695.1 GCA_023133475.1 Phycisphaerae bacterium
GTTGCCTCGTTGCCTTGTTGCCTCTTGCCTCTTGCCTCTTGCCTCGCTTGACAGCTTAGGGGTGATGACTAAGATGAATAAGGGTAAGTTTTGCGCTGTCCAAAGTACGCTGAGAATGGGTCAAAGCCGCCATGCACTGCGACACCTGTGAGACGACCCTGAGGGCCAAGGCGCCGGCCAAGATCAACCTCGTGCTACGAGTCCACGGGCGTCGTGCGGATGGCTATCACTCGTTGACATCGTTGGTTACGGGGATTGAGCTGTGCGATGAAATGACCTTCGCACCGGCCCGGCGTGCGGGTATCCATCTGGTGTGCGACGACCCCACGCTAGCGGTGGGCTGTGGCAATCTGGTGACCCGGGCGGCAAGGCTGTTGACTGAGCACGCGGCTGAACCCTGTGGAGTAAGGATTGAACTTCGCAAGCAGATACCAATCGCGGCAGGGCTGGGCGGCGGAAGCAGTGATTGTGCAACCACCTTGGCTGTGCTCAACCGGTTCTGGAACACCGGATTGACCGATAAAAAGATAGCGGAATTAGGTGCCCAACTGGGCTCGGACGTGCCGCTGTTTTTTGCGATGCCCGCTGCCGTGGTTGCCGGACGGGGTGAGCAGGTCAAGCCGGTGCGGCTGGATTGGTGCGGCTGGGTGGTGCTGGCGTTCGGCGGGTGGGCGGTTTCCACCCCCGAGGTCTATGCAAACTGGCGGGAGGAAGACCATACCCAAAGCGATTGCAATGCCCTCGAGCGTGTGGCGTCTTGCCAAAGTGCGTCGGAAATGGGGCACCTGCTGGTGAACGAATTGGAACTGGCGGTTTATCGAACGGTGCCGGAGGTCCGAGACTTTCACCAGAACCTGGCGGGCCACACCGGGCATCCGTGGCGGATCAGCGGAGCCGGTTCGACGGCGTTTGCTCTCTTCGACCGCCAGAGCGAGGCACAGCGTGTGGGAGAGGCGATTCAAAAGGCAGAATTGGCTACCCGAGTGGTAGTCACACGAAACCTCAGCTATAGATGATTAGATGAACAACCGTGTGTGAGGAGACAACAACATGGATATTTCCGAAATCCGCGTGAAACTGGTGCGAAACTCCAAGGAGCGTCTAAAGGCAGTATGCAGTGTCACTTTTAGTGGCGAGTTTGTGATTCGAGACTTGAAAGTGATCGAGGGTGCTACGGGGCTGTTCGTTGCCATGCCTTCGCGGAAGCTGGCTGACCATTGCCCCAAATGCCGAGCAAAGAATCATCTGCGGGCTCGCTTTTGCAACGAGTGCGGGCAAAATCTTGACGAAAGACGTGCCGACCGTGTTCGTGGGGGGCGTGCAAGGCTCCATGCAGACATCGCCCATCCGATCAACTCCCAGTGCCGCAATCAAATCCAAAAGGAAGTTGTAGACGCTTATGAGGCGGAGCTGGAGCATTCCAAGCAACCAGGCTACCAACCCAACGATTACGACGATATTGACGTTGACTCCAACCATGAGGCTGATTCGGGCAGCGGTCATCGGGAGACTGATTCGGGCAGCGATCACCATGAGGTTGATTCGGGCAGCGATCATCATGAGGCTGATTCAGGCAGCGATTACGCCGCCCTCATCGCGGACTTGAAGAAAGAGGCTCAGCAGCGCTACAGCCGGCGTGAGCCGCGGGATGACTGCGGGGACCAGACTGCGGACGAGTCAGCCCCAATTGACAAAGACCACACCCCCGCCGACGCAGAGGTGCAACCCGCAGAGGCAGTAACCAAACCTCAAGCCGAGGAGAAGCCGTCGGCAACAGCAACACAAGATGACGAGTTCGGGGCGGGAATAGTGTGAGAAAGCCGTCAGCGTAGGGCGGGTTCTACCCGCCTTCTCGCGGCATGAAGCGGCGGGTGAAACCCGCCCTACTATTGCCCTTGCAGGCTGTAGGGCGGGTTCCACCCGCCTTCGTAGCATGAAGCGGTGGGTAAAACCCGCCCTACATCTCTCTATTGCCCTTGCAGAAACAGCCAGCAGGTTATGTCGCGAATCTCATCTTCCGTCAGCGTTTGGCCCATGTGCGCCGCACCATCGCCGAAGGTATTGTACATGATGGTGGTGGGGTCGCCTTCCAGCAGGCTCGGGGGGCCGGCGGCATCCTCCCCGTGACACCCGGCACATGCGGGGGAATAAACCGCCTCGCCCGCGTCGGGGTCGGCGTCGAGAACCGTGCACGGCCCACCCACCGGCGGCTCTTCACTGTTCTCATTCTCGTTGGCCGGGGTGTTGTCGTTTTCATTCTCATTGGCGGGCGTGTTGTCGTTTTCGTTCTCGTTGGCTGGGGTGGTGTCGTTCCCATTGGCGGGGATGTTATCGTCCGCGTTATCTGTTGTCCCATCATCAACGGTAGTAGTAGTGCAACCCGCCACGAACCCCATGCCAGCCAGGGAAACAAAAGCCGCCAAAACCACTACCGATCTCAGAATTACGCTCCATCGTTGGATCATACCTACTGCTCCCTAATTTGTTCCCATCAAAAGTCCAGCCGGGCGTTCCAAACCAGTTGTTCTGACGTCCGACATCCACAATTACGGCACGATGATACGCTCAACCGCACACGACGCAAGCCCCCATGGTAGACGTTCGGAATAAAGTTGTAGGGCGGGTTCCACCCGCCTTCCCAGCGCGGCGTGGCGGGTGAAACCCGCCCTACATCTGGGGTGTGTAGTGGCGACAATCCATAGCGTTTAGCGGCGACCCGAAGGGGAGCGTGTTCAAGCATCCGCGTCCGGATCGAGTTCAGCAAGTTTTTCCTTGACCCGTTTGAGGATGCGATTTTTCGCCCGATAAACGCCCCACTTGCTCAATCCGAGTTCTTCGGCAGTTTTGATGACAGGGCAACCCGCCAGGATGTGCATCTCGAACGCCTTCAGGGCGGTAGGGTCGAACTCGGCGGCGATTGATTGGACTGCCTGGCGTAAGCGGT
>JAGLWJ010000696.1 GCA_023133475.1 Phycisphaerae bacterium
TACCGCGACCGTAAGGGAGCGGCCCCACTTGGATTGGC
Source organism: Phycisphaerae bacterium (assembly GCA_023133475.1). Lineage (GTDB taxonomy): Bacteria > Planctomycetota > Phycisphaerae > UBA1845 > UBA1845 > JAAEQG01. The sequence continues at coordinate 39 of JAGLWJ010000696.1, forward strand.
CGCCTTTACGGTCGCGGTACTGATTTTTAGCCATGAAGGCGGGTGGAACCCGCCCTACAACTAATTATTGCTCGCATGGAACTGGAATTCCTTCGCCATAATCCAGTCAAAGCCCGAACCCGGTGCCGCGGACAAACGCTTGCCCACCAGCTTGATGTACCGCTGGTCACTCACGCTAACGCCCGCCGCAGATGTATACCACTGCTCCGCGCTTCCGCTGATGGCCCAGTTGCTTATGATCTGAACCCATCCTCCGGCGGGCGATGCGGAAACATATACGTCCCACTCCGTATTCAGAGAAGGCCAACACGAACAACCATACAACCGCACATGGTCCACGGTGCAACTGCCCCCCATATCAAATACGATCCCATATTCGGTGTCGAGCTCATGAAGACCGCTGCCCGTCTCAATGTCCCCGTCAATCATTTGCTCAGGGTTATGGAACGAGCACTGGAACCAATTCATCTTGACATCCCAGGGATCACCGGTGTTTCCCACACACTCGATCCTGGCATACCGCCCGCTTAGGCGAGTCACGGCTGTCGTATCCGAAGCCATCTCCCACCACCCATACGCCGAGGGAGCAGCAATGATCCAGTCGGCAAGGGCCTGGCTGGAAGGGCCCCAAGTCTCGTTTGGATCGTCCGACACGTACACATTCCATGTGCTTCCGGCTCCTGTCGGCACAAGGAAATTCACATTCGTGACCAGATGGGTCTCTCCCAGATCGAGGGTGGCTCCATAGGTGCCGGAGGTGTCGGCTTTTCTAAAATCAAATTCGTAGACCTTTGCGTAATTTGGCTCCGCCACCGTGCCCACCAGCTTTATGTGTGTGCCGCTTGCCTGCGTGGTTACGGCAATGCCGTACCAGGCGTCACCGTACTCGCCCGTGCCGTCGCTACCAACCGTCCAGCCGCCTTCCGCCAGTGCCCACGTGTCCGCAACAGCATCACCAACATAAACATCCCACGTGCTCGAGTGATCGTGGCTGGATTGGTTCTCATGGCCGGAGGCATAGAACTTCACATGGGAAACCGTGTAGTTGCCGCCAAGATCGAAGATCACCTCCGGTGAGCCGGTCTCAAAGCCGGCTGCGGTATAAGCCGCCCCGGGAGGGGTATTCCGGCCGGCAGCATCATCGTATAAGTTGCCGGCGTCGGAAAGGTTGGTTGCACTGTAAAGGCCTTGCGGTGAAAGCCAACCGAGGGTGACGCCTGTCCGAGAGTCGGTGCTGTCGTCTATGATCCGCTCGGGATATCCAAACTCGTCATCCACATGCACAATCTGCCTGATCTCGTAACTATCACCGTTGTCCCACTTGAAGGCGGCTGCCGGGTAAGTCTGAGACAGGCCCCAGACACGGGTTGCGGTATTGTGATAGATTCTCACCCACCCTTTGCCGGGGTTGTGCAGTATCATGCCAATCAACTCATCATCGGCCCACGTCGCAGTAGTGTCGGTCAACTGGCTCCGGTTATCGCCGCCGTCGTGTGTGCCCGAGCCTGCCAGAGTTGTCACCAGCGCAACCGGTGTCTGCCATGGGCTGCTCCACGCATTGTCCGTGTATGAGTTCTCCACACCGACCGGCGTCCTCCACGAAACCCCCCACAGGAAATCAAACTCGAAGATCGCCTCTTCCGCTTGAGTTCCATGGGTGCGCACACCTTCGATCTTGATGTATCGCCCAATCTTCCCTATGATCGGCGTTTCGTGCCAGTGGTTGACATCGCCGGACTGGCTGCCCACCTGCCAGCCGGTTTTCACGGCAGCACCCCAGTCACTTCCGTTTGTGGAGACGTACACGTCCCACTCGCTCTGGTGTGTGGAACCGGCAAAGAGCCTGACATTCATAACGAAATATGAGTCGCCAAGATCAAAGCTTACCCACTGGGTGCCATCAGCAAGGGTGCTGCCGCTGCTGATAGCGTTGTCGGACAGGTTGTCGGGAGTGCCCACCCCTGCCGAACTACCCGTGATCTCGACAGGTGTTCGCCACGGGCGGCGGTAATACCGAGTGCCGGGGCCGGGATCACCATCCGCACCCGAACTATGGCAGGCCCCACAGGAAAGGTCAGGATTCGGGTCCATGTACGATAGGTAATCCCCGCTTCCGATATAACCATAGTCGTAATCCATGACCGCTTCATGATATGTGCCGAAGGTGATGTCCAGGTCGCCCTTTGTCATCTTGACCGTGAGTTCATCGCCGCTGTCACGGGTCCCGTGCGGATTGTGACAGGTGACGCAAGAGACACCTGATTCGCTGAGGCCGCTGTAGTCGGTATCACAGTTGATATTGCCGGCCAGATGGGTCCAGTGTGAATTGATCGGTGCGGTGTCCCCCCCCAGTTCCATCCCAGCCCCCAGGACTGCTCGTTGCGGAAGTTGGTTTGTGCAACAGTGACATCGGGCAGCTTCAAGTAGTCCGGGGGTTCCCAGCCGAACTGGTAGGTGTAAGTGCCCGGCGTTCCCGCGACGTCCAACTCGCTATGGCACGAGTAGCACAAGGCGAAATCGTCGGCGTTGTAGCCTCCACCACGCGGGACTTGCAGGGCCCATCCACCATTTACCTGCTTTAGCCGATAGCCGTTGTTATAGGCTTCGACTTCGTCTGGATTGCCGTATCCTGAGAGCGGGAACTCGGCGCTGAACGATTGGGCTATTCCGTCAAAATGGGCACTGGTTGCATCATGGCACTCGGCGCATTCTCTGTCGAACCCGGATTTGCCGTGCCCGTTCACGAAGTACCCCCAGGTGGCGTTGTCGCCCGCCACTGCCGGAGCACTGACGCCCTGGATCGTCGAACTGCCGGTGTCGTGACACCCTTCACAGCTTACCGCCGTGCCGGAGGCCCAGTTGGCCAGACCCTCTGCCACACCGTCGAACGGGCCGCCCGCACTGTGGCAAACATTGCACACGTCGGTTTCGTCGAGCTCGATGTTGCCGTTCCCATTGGCATCCGTCCCGGAGGCGAAGCTGACCAGATAGTTCAGGTGTGTATCACCAACAGGCGCGTGGCAAACGGAGCAGTCGGCAATGTGCGGGCCGTTGTTGCCGACCATATGTGTCGCATGGGCACCCGCGGTATTCGGGAAGCCGGCCCCATCGGGCGGTTGACCATGGCAGCTATCGCAGTTGGCGAGGAATCCCGCGTCATGCTGGTGGCACATGGTGCAGGCGGTGCCGGCATAATGCTCGTGATTGCCTTCGGAGCTATTGCGGTGGTAGTTCGTGGCGGTGTGGCATACCTCGCAAATCCCGTCATAGTTCGCCGGGGCATGGTTGCTGTGGATAAAGTCGCTCACCCCGTTGCTGCCGATATTGTTGTCCTGGAAAGTCATCGGCGTGCCGTTCACCTGTTGCGCTACCAGTGCGAGATTCTCGTTTTGCGGATCGTGGATGCTGTGGCAGTCGTTGCAGGTTGGCTGCCACGGGCCGCCCGGCGTGTGGGCGGCGTGCTCGGTATGGCAGGTCTGACAGAATGCTTCGTCGTTGGCTCCACGCAGCAGCTTGCCGTCCCCGGCACCATCGTTTGCACCACCGGAATCGGCATAGTGAGGCCCATGGCAGGTGGTGCACTCGACCTGCCCGTCCTTGATCGGCGGCAGCCCGCTGGTCGAGGCATCGGGGAACTCGCCCGTATCCGAAGGATAGACAAAGCCCACCGGGTGCGATCCGCCCTCGCCAGGCCCCAGGTTACGTGGGGCGTGACACTCCTTGCACATCGCGTCCCGCACATTGCTCTCGCGCAGGAAGGGAGCGCCCGCCTCGTTATTGTGCGGGTCGTGGCAGGTGGTGCACTTGATGTTCCCGTTGTCCAGGTAAATCCCCATCTGCCCACCGGCCCGGGGGCCAACCGAATCCGCATCCGCGTTCACCGCCGGAACACCCCAGGCGTGCGAGGTGCCCAGACCATCGGCGGCGGATGGGTTGGTGCCGTAAGGGTCAGCCATATCCACCGTGCGGAAGGTGGTGCCGACCGCACAACCGCCCGTCGTATGGCACGAGATGCACACGTTGGTCTGGCCCTCGATCAGCCCCAGGTGACCGCCGGGTTGACCGTAAATGTTGTGGCACCGATAGCAGCTCACGTCGTCCAGCATGTGCGGTGGATCGAAACCCGCAACGTCACGCCCGCCGTCGCCATGCAACGGGCGAATCGCTCTGCCGCCGACCGACCGCAGACACTCGCCCGTCAAGTGGGGTTTTAGCTCTTCGCCGCCCAGGTTGGTTCCGGCAAAGAATCGGCCTACCGCGCCGGACAGGAGCTTCTTGGGTGGGGATGAGTAAATCTCCACCCCGCCGGCGTTGCTGTTGGCCACCAGAATCCGCCCGGAACCATCCAGCACCACCGCACACGGCGTGCGCAGGTCGCCGGGGGCATACCCATACTCCAGAACCTTCTCCAACTCCAAACCGGTGGAGTCAAAAATCCGCAACGTGCCCATCACCGCATCGGTAACATAGATGTTGCCCGCGCCGTCAACCGCCAGGCCTGCGGTACGCGCAAACCACCCCTCGGTAACACCGCCCGGCATGTACTTGACCCGATAGCCGAACTGGAACTGACGTATGCCATCGGTGTCGAACACCTGCACACGGTAATTTTCCTGATCAGCCACCAGGATACGGTTATTCACCGCATCGACGGCGATCGCGCTGGGATACTTGAACTCGCCCGAACCGCTGCCGCGAAACCCTAGAATCAAGCCCAGCGACTCATCACTCTCGAAGGCATAAATGCGGTCGCCACCGCTGTCTACCACGTAAACCCGTTCGCCGGCGGCATCCATTGCCAGGTCGGTGGGTTTGACGAAGTTCACCATGGGGTTCCCCTCGCCCAGGAAGCGCAGGAAGTTGAACCCGCTGTCATACACGCCCACCTTGCCGTCGTCGCGGCGGGAGACGAAAATCCGCCCATCGGGATGAACCGCCACCCCCAATGGGCCGGCCGGCTCCGACCACGCCCCCAGATAGGCCCCCGCCAGGTCGAATCGCACAATGGCATCAGCCCAAACACTAGAATCACCCCAACTGCTGTTGTCATGGTCAATGACCCTCCACTTTCCAGTTTAGCGCATACCAAAACCTTCCTCGCAAGCGAGCACGAACAACCATAGCATGTCCGGTGCCAGTCCACCGTGGCGAGGCTCGGACGGGTTGTGGATCACACCTGTCATGGCTCCAAGTTCCTCAAAAAGCGCGACTTACCTTCGCAGTAGGAGTCTCGTGGCGTCTTTCTTATGCCAGTAAAGTCTGAGGGGGAAAGCATGAGGACGCCTGCATTTCTCATTTCCGAGAATCGTTCCCGGCAGTGGTATCAACAAGGCGAAAAAGGGGACGTTCCACTTTAGCCCGGATATTCACCGCGGAGCACGCAGAAAATGGAAAATGGGGAGGGATGGGAAACGTGATAAATGGAGAATGGAGAATGTGGGCTTGGCAGTTCGCGCTAGGCCC
>JAGLWJ010000697.1 GCA_023133475.1 Phycisphaerae bacterium
CGTCGAACTCATGACGGGGGTGGCCCAGGGCTTTAGCCCTCTGGGGACACGAATCGCGTCAGGCATTCGTGTCCCCCACCGCTAAAGGGCTTGTCGATTTACTCTGTAGCGTCGCCCCTTGTGGGCGGCGCACCCTCGTTTCTCGTCACCCACAAGGGGTGACGCTACATCGGGAATCGCCACGGATGACTTAATCGACAGCCGCTTTAGCGGTGGGGGACGCGAATACCTGATGCAATTCGTGTCCCCCACGGCTAAAGCCATGGGCCACCCGGCTGACTGGCCGCTCCCTTACGGTCGCGGTACTGATTGGTGTGGCGGGTTCCATCCACCCTACGCATGATAGCTCCCAGGCAAATTTTCTCATGGGCGTGTCAAAAATGTCGGTAAAAAGCCTACTAATAGCGTGATGCCCTGTGAACTGGGGGAGCTAATGGTTATAATATAGCCTTAGGGCAGGAATGGACGAGGGGATGAGGATATACTATCCTAACAACATTAGTGGCTGGAGTTGTGATCTCATAAATTTGAGTTCCGGGGTTCTCTCTGCGGTTGGCAACGCGCAATACAGCGCGGCAGTCGCGGGTGAGGGCATCCGGTTTCGGTTTGGAGGAAGTGGTAGTTGTAGCCGCGGCGATCAGCCGCAGGAGGTGCCGACATGCATTGGCGAGTGAAGCGAATGGCGGTGGTCGTTGCAGCGGCCTCCGTCGCAATGGTATTGGGGACCACGGGGGCGTTTGCACAGTACATTCCACCCGGAACGGACTGCCTGGAGACGACCGCAGGGTCCACGTGGGTCCAGTTTGGCGGATTCAGCCAGGTTCCGCCGATTCCGGAGGACTTTTTCTTCCCAGGATCGGAGCCCTTCGAGGGCGTGGTGGCGCTGCGCGGCGACCCGCTACCGGGCTACGTTGGTGCGGTGAACACGCTGCTCGAGCGGCAAGAGGGGGCGGATGTCTCGATGGGACCCGCGATTGTCCAGGTTCAACTCGTTGAATTGAAGCTGGTCAGTGTAGACCCGATCGTCGTGTTGGACAATGCGGTCCCGCCCGGCGAGCATCTCTACAATGTAGAGGTGACGCTCAACCCCAATGCCGGGTTCGAGTCCATGGGGTATATGAACATCGTCGCGACTAGTGCTTCTGGTGGGGAGTTCAGCTTCGATTCTGCTCAGGGTGGGGGCATCGACATCTACGCCCGGTTCAACTTCTTCGAGGCCTGGCCAAGCAAGGTAACCACTCGGTTGGAGCCTTTTGACCCGCCAAACCCTCTGTTCCTGGAGAGCTACAGCCCGATCCCGTGGCAATACGAGATGCCACTGTTGTACTGTGAGCCGGACCAGAATTTCTACCCGGTGCCTGGGTATGAGGCGTTGTTGCCCCTTGATGAGGGAGCGACCGGCGAGCACGGGACCACCCCGCCTCGCGAGGTGGTCGGGTGCTGTTTGCCCAGCGGCGAATGCATCAACATCGAGTATCAGGAGTGCCTGTACTACGGCGGCACGCCACAGGCGGACTTCTGCTACGGTTATGAGGAGGCCTGCTGTTTCGAGGACGGTAGATGCCGCATGTTGGATCCGCTCTGCTGTATGGATCTTGGCGGTCAAGTGGCATGGGGCAAGGTGTGCTCAACGTTCACGATGGCCTGCTGCTTCGATGATGGCAGCTTTTGCATGGATACCGACCCGGCGTGCTGTGAGCTGGCGGGAGGCTGGCCAGGTTTCGCACAGCAGTGTTTGGGCGACCTGAACGGCAACAACATCGACGACGCCTGCGAGACGACCGACGAGTGCAGGCCGACGCCGGATGGATCGGGCTGCATGGACGTGGTTTGCCCCAACGTGAACGACATATGCCTGCCGAGATGCGTGAACTACGACCCGGACACCGGGGCGGTCATCGTGCTGGAGTGCGAGTGCCGCGATCCCGACGAGTGCCACGTGGACCTCTTCGGCCACGCCGCACGGGGCACCCCTTGCGAGGTGCCCGATAACGGCACCGGGACGGTCACGCTGCCTCCGATGGGTTGCGAGTACCTGAGCCCCAATGAGGTCCATAAGATCATCGAGGGCCTGCCGCCCGGCACCGAGATCGAACTGGCAGCCACCCACAAGGGCTTCTTCTGTGAGCAGGATGGCCATATGAGTGTTTGCACGGTTTCGATCCCGGCCGGTGAGTGTGAAATTCCCGGTGGCAGTCTGGGTGGTCACGTTGATTGCTTCGAGTCCACGCTGCACCTGGAAGTCACCGGCACGGGTGCTCTGATTGGTTACAACCGTACGCTGGCGGTGCCGGTCGGGTGTGAAGTTCACACCGGCCCGCGGAACCCAGGCGAGCCGGTGCAGACGTTCGAGAACATCATGTCCAGATTGCAAGGCGAACTGCTCGGCGATCTGGACTTCTGTGTGTTGAAGATTACCGGTGGCAATGACTTCGGGCTTCCCAGCCCGGGGCACACCACGCTGACGCAGTTGCCCAGTGGCGATTTCGCCGTGGACAGCTTCTTTGACATCACCTACCAGATCGAGTTCGAGGGTTGTCCCGGAAGCCAGCTCGACGGATATGCCGGAATCACGACCGACACCGTCCTCAGGCTCACGTGTCACCAGCCCCGAACCGTCGACTGGGGCCGCCTCCAGTGGCCGCTCACCATCGAGGATTACCCGGGCACGCAGGTTACAGTCTACGGCCGGGTCTACGTGCCGGGTCTCACGGATCAGACCCCCGGTGTGGATCCCTTGCCGGGCCTGGTCCTCGGCCAGGCGGGCTTCGGCCCGGGGAGCGATCCGTTCGAACAACCCGCAGCCTGGACGTGGACGGACGCTGTCCCGAATCCGGCCTGGGATGGAATCGCAGCCGGCGAACCCGACAACGACGAGTACATGGCCACCGTGACGCTGCCCCTTGCGGCCGGGGATTATGACTACTGCTATCGGTTCTCGGGCGACGGCGGGACCACCTGGCTCTATGTCGACAAGGACACCGGCGTTCCGGGCGAGGACGGCAGCGAGAACGGGTACCAGACCGAGAACGCGGGGAAGATGACCGTGTACGAGGTCTGCTGCATTGAGCCGGACAACGGTACGGGCACGATCGACT
>JAGLWJ010000698.1 GCA_023133475.1 Phycisphaerae bacterium
GCTACGGACTTGTCGCCGCTAAATCCCCCGGCGCCGTTGTGAACGCCCACATTCTCCATTCTCAATTCTCAATTCTCAATTCATCACGTTTCCCATCCCCCCATTTTCCATTTTTCATTTTCAATTTTCAATTTCCCTGGAGCATCGGGCGTGGATCAGATTTGCTCTTGAAAAACACGCGGGATTGACGATGATGATAATGGTCCCTTCGGCGCGGACAGGGATGCCGGCAAACATTCTACCGAGGCAAGGACGTGAGCAACGATCAACGGCCAATTGCCGTCTTCGATTCCGGTTTGGGCGGATTGACCGTGGTGCGTGCGCTGCGTCGCCGGCTGCCGGGCGAGAGTGTGATCTACTTCGGCGACACAGCCAGAGTGCCCTACGGCCCCAAGTCTGCCGAGGCGGTTACGCGCTTCACTCGGGAGATATTCCAGTTCCTCTTGCATTTCGACCCCAAGTGCATCGTGGTGGCGTGCAACACTGCCAGTGCGTTGGCTGTCCCGGAACTGGTGGGCGAGTTTGCTGTTCCGGTGATCGGCACAGTCGAGCCCGGAGCCGCCGCCGCCGCCAAAGCCTCCGAGGGCGGTTTGGTCGCCATACTGGCCACCGAGGCAACCATCGCATCCAACCAATACCGCAACGCGATCAATCGCTATAACCCGCGGATTCCCGTAGTGCAAAAGGCCTGCCCCCTGTTCGTCCCCATCGTGGAGGAGGGGCGTGAAGAGCGCAACCCGCTGGTGCGGATGGCGGTGGCTGAGTATCTCGAAGCGGTGCGGCGCCTCCGCCCGGCGGTGGTGGTGCTCGGTTGCACACACTATCCCATGCTGCGTGGGCCTATTGCCGAATACCTTGGCGAGTCGGTGGTTCTGGTGGACACGGCAGAAGCCACCTCGGAGGCGGTTGAACAGTTGTTGCACGATTCGAGTTCGTTGTCCAACGACAGCAACCGTGGTAGATTGCTCTGCTATGTTAGTGACAACACCCAACGATTCGCGTCTCTCAGCACCCGCTTTCTGGGGCACACCATCACGGATGTGGTGCGCATTTGCCCGGAGGAGTTTGCCACCCTGCACCAACCCGCCCCAACACCGAGGCGGCTGCGGGTCTCGGTCTGATCAGCCGGCCCACGACCTTCACCGCGCATGCTGTAGGGCGGGTTCCACCCGCCTTCTTCGCCGTTTGGTTCGCATCTGTTTGGTGTCGGCTATCGTGCCGGCAGCTTTTGGCGCGGGGGGATGTCACAATCCACACACCCACTGGAAGCACCCACGGTTCATGACCGAGGCAGATTGTGCCGCTTGCCTGAAGCTGGCTTTGGATGCGGAGAGCCCGGGCATACGCCGGGATGCGGTTGTGCGTGTTTCCCGGGCCACTCATCTTACCAACGACGTAGTGATCCGGGCTTTGACGACTATCGCGCGAACGGACCGGAACAGATCGGTCCGCTGCGCAGCGGTGCGTGCCCTGGACAAAGCCGGCACCCGGCAGGTGATCGAACCACTGCTCGAAATCGTCTCGGCATCGGTTGAACCTGTCGATCCCGGGGACCGGGGTAGCGGCGAGGTGCCCCTGGCGGCTTTGCAAGGGCTCGATTTGCTGGTGGCCCGCAACCTGCTGTCTGATGAGCAACTCAAGGTATGCGAGAGGTCGGCAATTGTTTTGCTCGGCAGTCACGGCTCGCGGGATGTTCGCGTTTTGTCTGCCCGGATTCTGCGACAGTTCAGGTCGGGGGCGGTGCTCACCGCGTTGATTGATGCCTTGGAGCAGCGTGATTTTGGGGTTGTCTATCAAAGCGAGCGGTCGCTGATGCACCTGACCGGCGAGGAATACGATTACTTGGCTGATCGGTGGCGCAAGTGGCGGGCGAAGACGAACGATCCCTTCGAGGGCGCCGGCAGGCTTGATTACAAACTATATCCGCCGGAGGAGAACTGGTGGCAGCGGACCGTGCAGGTTACTCGTGAGACTTTCGATGGTTTCAAACCTCAAAAGTAGGGTGGCCCACCGCTTTAGCGGTGGGGGACGCGAATACTTCACGCGATTCGTGTCCCCCACGGCTAAAGCCATGGGCCACCCAGGCCCCTACTGATTGGCTGTGTCTTGCCGTGAAGGCGGGTGGAACCCGCCCTGCAACCGAATGGTGGGTTC
>JAGLWJ010000699.1 GCA_023133475.1 Phycisphaerae bacterium
GCATATGGGTTTACTGAATATTTACGGTGGAAAGGCAACGAGACAACAAGGCGTCTGCGGATCCGAGCTTGAAGCGTAAGCGAGGGAATATCCGATCCGAGCCCAGAGCGCGAGCGACGGGTCAACCGCCCAACGAGGTAACAAGATGTCTTTTTCTGAGCCCCGAACGTCGGGTCTGCGGACCCGACCTACAAACTTGTTGCCTCGTTGCCTTGTTGCCTTGTTGCCTCTTGCCTCCACACCCACGGGTTCACTGAATGTTTGCCGCCTGGATTCGTGTCCCCCACGACTAAAGCCATGGGCCACCCTGGCACCCAGGACGCCAGCCGCTACAGGAATGTCGCTACAGGTGGTACTATACGGGCATGTCACCGTTGGAAATCACCACGCGAATCAAGGCGTTGGCTGCCGAGCAAGGTTTCTGCCGAACCGGGATTGCACCGGTTGAACCTCTGGACCGCGCGAACTACTACAAACAGTGGCTGGCTGCCGGGCGGCATGGGCGGATGCACTACCTAAGCCGAAACCTGGGAATCCGTTTCCATCCCAGCCGGATTCTGGAGGGGGCTCGGAGCATGGTTGTGGTGGCTCACCCGTATCGTCGCCAGGTGCCGGATCGACGGGATAGCTCACCGTGCGGGCGGGTGGCGATGTACGCCTGGGGCAAAGACTACCACAAGGTGGTCAGGCGGAAGCTCTTTGCTGTATGCGATCGGCTTCGTGAGGAGATCCCGCACCCCTTCGAGACCCGTGTCTGCGTTGACACCGCCCCCATCGTCGAGCGGGCATTGGCGGCTCGGGCGGGCATCGGGTGGATAGGCAAAAATACCATGGTGATCGATCCGCAGGTTGGGAGCTATTTCTTTGTGGGGGTAATCGCGACGACTCTGGAGCTTGTGGCTGACGTGCCGATCGGCGACCAGTGCGGCAGTTGCACGAGGTGTTTGCAGGCTTGCCCCACCGGAGCCCTTCTCCGCCCCTACGAGATGGACGCTTCACGCTGTGTTTCGTACCTCACCATCGAGCTGCGTGAATCCATACCACAGGAGTTGCAGGCGGCGATGGGCGATTGGGTGTTCGGGTGCGACATGTGCCAGGAGGTATGCCCTTATAACCGCAAGCCTCAGTTACAGCACGACCCCGCCTATGCAATAAAGCCGCCCTGCCCATTCCCTTCGTTGATGGAGCTATGCACATGGGATGACGACGACTATGCCAAAGCCCTTGCGGGCAGTGCGCTGAAGCGTGCAACGCCGGCGATGCTCAGACGAAACGCCGAGATCGCCCGGCGCAACATTGCATGCGATACCCGGTGATGCAAACCTGCATATGCCCGGATCATGGATCAGTAGGGCGGGCTCCACCCGCCGTCTATGGCGTTACGTTTCACTTGCCGATGGCGGGTGGAACCCGCCCTACATTTGGTGCGGCGGGTGGAACCCGCCCTACATCTGCGGCAGGTTGTGGTGTTTCGACGGTCTTGATCAGCTTTCGTAGTGGAGTGCGATGCTTGGTGAGGTAGCCCAGGAAGGCAATCTCTTGCATGGCTTGGTGGATCGGCTTGGCGGGGTAACCGAACATCTCGGTTCCGGGAGGGACGTCATCAAGAATCCCGGACTGGGCTCCGATGCGGACCCCGCGCCCAACAGTTTTGTGGTCCCTGATGCCAGCCTGCCCGGCACAGATCACCCCGGCTTCAAGCACAGAACTCCCTCCCATCCCAGCCTGTGCTGCGATAATCGTCGCCGGGCCGACGCTGCAATTGTGGGCGATCTGGACTAGGTTGTCGATCTTGGTGCCCTTTTTAATGAGCGTGGCCCCGAACTTGCCTCGGTCGATGCAGGTGTTGGCACCGATCTCCACGTCGTCCTCGATGACCACGTTGCCAACGTGCGGCCACTTGTGCAACCCGCCATCTTCCTGGAAATAGCCGAACCCGTCCGCTCCGATAACCGCGCCGGCATGGATGATAACCCGTGCCCCAATGTGCGTTCTGGGGTAGAGGCACACGTGTGGATGAATAATCGTATCGGCTCCGATCTCGCAATCGTCCTCTACCACCACGGACGCCATCAACACCGCCGTTGCGCCGATCCGGCAGTTGGCTCCGACGCTGACCTGTGGGCCGATCGAAGCGCTCTCGTCAATCCGGGTCCCTTCCCCGATAACCGCCGAGGGGTGAATCCCAGGGGTGGGCGAAGGCTGCGGATGAAAGAAACGCATCAACTCCGCCACGTACTGCTGGACAGAGCCGCAACGCAACAGGGTGGTGGGCGATCGGCGGAGCTCGGGCGGAACGATCACGCAGGAGGCACCGGACGCCTCCGCTCTGCCCAGGGACTTCTCCTCAAATGCAAAAGTCATGTCACCCGGGCCGGCCAAGTCTGTCCCGACAATCCGCTTGATCTCAGTTAACTCGTCCCCCTCACAAACCCCACCAAACCGCTCAACTATTTCAGCAATGCGCATGAGATTCTCCCGATAATCCGCGGCAGTGTATCAGCCCAGACAGACCTTATCCACTCTTGGGCGGGCGGCAGGTTTTTAACCTGCCCCACATCTGCTCGGAACTTGAAACTCGGAACTATTCCCAGTGGCACCGCTCAGGATATCGGGGAAACGGGCGATTATCGAATCCGCCGGAGCGGCTTGGGCTGCGTGTTTGAGTTGCCGCAGGCCGAACTCCTTCAAACCTCCGTAGTATTCCACATAACCCAGCAAAAACCGCAGGCGATAGTCTTCCCGCTTCTCCAGCCTGGTTTCCAGATCAGCCCGGCGAATGTCCAGAATGCTCGGATCGCTCACGAATTCGTACAGGTCCAGCCTGAAATGAGCCACTTCGGGAAACCGCTCCAAACCCCGAGTCAGATGATAGACCGCACTAAGGTAATCTCCGGCAGCGAGGTAGGCATGGCCTTGCCCCAAGCGCGGCAGCGGATCATCCGGTGCCAGCATTGTGGCAATGGAATACTGGGCTGCGGCGTTGTAGAACTCGCCGTCGTGCATGAGCGACTCAGCCTTGCGAATGCGCACATTCAGATCGGAATCCACCACCCCGGCAAAAGACTGGGGGGCTTGGCTCAGAATCTGCCGCACGTAAGACACCGAGGCATCGAACCGCTCTGCCGTGATAGTCTTCGCTCCCGCATCAGCCGACTCTTCCGTCGCCGGGGCGAAGTATTCCGGGTGAGACTCGGACCACGCCACCGCACCCCGGAAATCCTCAAAAACGCTCCGCCGTGCGGGAGCAAACTCCGCCGTCTCCTCGGCTGCCTGTCGGCTGGAATCAGCAATCCCGGCAATGCCTTCTTCGCTCTCGCCCGCAACCGAGGGCGTCGTCAGCGGGACCACCATCCCCCTTGATGCAGATCGTCGGCCTACACCCGAGCCCTGCGCCTCATCCTGCTCCTGATCCCAAACAGACCGCCCAGCCAGCAGATCGCGCTGCCCGCCATCGCCGAACAACGTCGGAGCCAACTCCCACGCCAAATTCGTAGTTTCTGAATCGAACAGATGCTCCAACATGCCCGGGCGGTCTCTCTTCTGACCGCGCCGGGTGTCTGCGGGAAGCACTCCGGGCAAAGATGCCTGGTATTCGAGCAGGGCTGCCATGGACAACTCCGCATTCTCCGTGCCCACTCCGCGTGGCAATCCGAACAAGGGGCTCTGGGCCAATCGCCGGCTCGAAAACACTTCCGCACCATCGCCCAGCAGGCTGGTGTTGATCGTCTTTCGGGGCAAAAAACGCGGATCGAGGCTTGCCGCCGAAGGCGTGAATCGACTGGGGTTTAGCCCGGCGTCCAGCGTGAGCGGCTTGCCGGTGAACAAATCCATTCGAGGCACCGCAAAGGCTCTTCCCATGGTGCCCGGGGTGGTTTGGAAAGTGGTCGCCCCCAGCCCACCTACGCTGGTAACCGTGGACGAGGGCAAATAGAACGGAGAGGCCACTGCCTGTGAACGCCCCGCGGTCACGTCCGCCAACCCGATCGAATCACGCTGAAAACCGCTCAGGCTCGAAGTCGGCAATGAGATATAAAACGAGTTGGGGTCACGAATCGGCGAAAAACCCCGAAAAGCTCGACCGCCGGTAACGTTGCCCGTGATCATCAGATTGGAAGCATTGGGATTGAACGAATTCACCGGGGCATTGTATCCGCCGGAACCGACTCGATTATTGGCGTCGAGCACCCGCCCATCGACGCGGTGGTCGATCGGCCCGCCAACCTGCGCGGCGGATGGTAAAGCCAGGCCCACCCACATGAAAACGACAAGAATTGCAAAACGGTGAAATATAGACATGGCATAACTCCCCCACACTCCAGCCTGATTTCTAACGCATCCAAACCGGGAATTGCGCATCGACCAGAGTGGCGTTTCACTTCAGGCGCGTGATTATGGGCATCCAGCGGATTGCCTTGCACTTCGCCTACCGAACGCCTGCCATTTAATTATAGGGGCGGTCGATCAACCGGGCAATCCGGCGGATTCGCACATCGTTGTAGGGCGGGTTCCACCCGCCTTCGTGGTTGTAATTACGCCGTTTTCTCAGTTTTTCACGTTCCATTCTACACGCTCCCCTTTTACGCGCTCCCCTTTGGGTCGCCGCTAAACGCTGAGGATTTGTCGCCGCTAAACGCTACGGATTTGTCGTCGTTACCCCGGCACATATGCGTCGTGCCCTATCTCCAGTAACCGGTCGAATGCCTCCGGCACTGGGGCGTCCACCACCACCCGCCCTTTTGACACAAACAGCAGGCGCGTGCAACTGCGCAACACAACTCGTGGATCGTGAGTGACCATCAGGCACGCACCACGGTTCGACTCGGAATCGGCAGCCACGGGACCCGCCCCCGACACACCAAGCGCCCCGCCAATGGCTTCGAGCAGCAAAGCCACATTCTCCCAATCCTGCCCGGCAAACGGCTCATCCAGCAAAAGCAACTGCGGGCGATGCAGGATGGCAGAGATCAGATTGAGCCTGCGCTTCTGGCCCCAACTCAAACGAAACGGGTGGCCCGACTTCCGATCAGACAACCCCGCCTGCTCAAGAAGGCGATCAGCCTCCTGCCGGGTTGTATCTTCGACCAACTTGAGGTTTCGAGTGGTGAAAAGGGCTTCATCCCACACGCTCTCCGCCACAAGCTGATGATCGGCGTTCTGAAACACCACCCCAACATGGCGGGCCAACCGGGACACCGCCTTTGGCGAGACCTCCATGCCACACACGCGGATAAACCCGCTAACCGGTTTGACCAGCCCCAGCATCACCTGCAATAACGTAGACTTGCCACCCCCGTTAGGGCCCAGGATCGCCACCACCTCACCGGGGCCAACCCGCAAGGAGATGTCTTCCAGGATAGTGTGCCCCTCCAGCTCGACCCTCACCCCAGACATGTCCAGGATGGCATGGTTCGCCGATTCGTGTCCCCCACGGCTAAAGCCATGGGCCACCCAACCATCAGTGCATGCGTCACGGGGCATTAGCCAGCCCGGATACGTGTCATCCACGCCGCAACCGGCTGGGGCGTCCTTGACCACTCTGCCGCCTTCCACGCAGATCAAGCGGGGTTTCAGCGGGAGCAACTGAGCCAGCTTGTGCTCGATGATCACCACGGTCAGCCCAGCCCGCCGGCACAGGTCAGCCAACGCATGAAACAGATCACGGGATGCCTCCGGATCGAGGCTGGCGGTCGGTTCATCGAGGACCAGCACCTCGGGCATTCCTGCCACAAGCGAGGCGACTGCCACACGCTGCTTCTCACCGCCCGAGAGTGTCGCCA
This sequence comes from Phycisphaerae bacterium, assembly GCA_023133475.1. Classification (GTDB taxonomy): domain Bacteria; phylum Planctomycetota; class Phycisphaerae; order UBA1845; family UBA1845; genus JAAEQG01. The sequence continues at coordinate 5,781 of JAGLWJ010000699.1, forward strand.
GGCTCCGATCGCGCAGGTGGGTAATCGACAGCAGGTCCAAGGCTTTGGTGCAGTTGTGGCGAATCTCCTCATGGCTTAGGCAACGGTTCTCCATGCCGAAGGCCAGTTCATCGTGGACGGTGAGTGTTGCGAAGTGGGTCTCGGGGTTTTGTTGCACCAGCCCGATAGTCTCTGCCGTCTGGTACAGGGGGGTCTGGGACACGTCTTGGCTGTTGACTTGCACGCTGCCCTGGGTTTGGCCGTCGTGTCGCCCGATCAGCAGCCCGCACATAGCCATCGCCAGGGTGGTCTTGCCCGATCCGCTGGGTCCGGCGATGGTCACAAACTCGCCACGCCGCACCTCCAGGCTGACATCGCGCAAGGCCCAGCCGGAAGCATCCGCAAACCGCCATCCAAACCGATCGAAGTGAATCATTGCCGCACGGTGGTCTCTGCTCTGAAGATATCATTCCCATGGTTTTCGGGTGTCGTCAAAGACACATACTAGACGAATAATCCGCGCTAGGCCCGGCATTTATGCCGGGTTGAAAGGGCGAAGTAATACCCCTTTCCCTTCCCCCGCCGCCGGAGGCGGCGGGGGAAGGGAAAGGGGGTGGAATGAGGCCTCGCTTACCCGGCATAAATGCCGGGCCTAGCGCGGAGAAGTGCGACCCTCTGTTCTGAAAAAAGGCCATTTTCATCGTTTCCAGATGCCGCCAGGTGCCGGGTGCCATGCCCACGCTT
>JAGLWJ010000007.1 GCA_023133475.1 Phycisphaerae bacterium
AAAACTGAGAAAACGGCGTAACCACCGTTGTAGGGCGGGTTTTACCCGCCGTTGTGGCATCGCGCGGCGGGTTGAATCCGCCCTACACTTGCCTGCGGCGGGTGGAACCCGCCCTACACCTGCTTGCGGCGGGTTGAACCCGCCCTACACTTGCTTGCGATGGGTGGAGGATGGTCTTGCAGGCCCTGGTTATTGTCAACCCGATCTCCGGGCGGCGTGATGTAGCCGCTGTGGTGGAGGCTGTCCGTGCGGAGCTTGCCGCTCGCGGTTGTGAGCTTCGTGTGGCCTACACCCGAAGCCCGGGTGATGCCCGGCGAATAGCGGCTGACGCTCCCGACGAAACCCGCGCGATTCTGGCGGTGGGTGGAGACGGGACTGCTCGCGAAGTAGCCACAGGCCTGCTGGGACGGGGCATTCCGCTGGCGGTCTTCCCCGCGGGGACCGAGAACATCATCGCCCGCCATTTCAAAATGCCCACCAACCCTACGCGGATCGCCGAAATGATCCTGCACGGGACCGACATCGCCCATGACGTGGGTGTTCTTAATGGCCGACATTTTTTAATCGTGTGCGGAGTTGGATTTGATGCGTGGGTTGTCGAACAGTTGGCTGCCGTACGCAAGGGGCATATCGGGTATTATACCTATCTTGGGCCGTTGTGGCGGGCCTTCCGGCAATATGACTTCCCACCGTGCGTGGTGGAGGCTGATGGGCAGCTTTTGTTTGCCGGTCGCGGGCTGGTCTTTGTTGGAATACTGCCGCGGTACTCGCTGGGGCTGCGTCTGTTGGGCCGGGCGGTCCATGATGACGGCAGTTTGGATGTTTGCATATATCCCTGCGCCGGCCGATTAACACTGGTCAGCCATTCGCTCCGCACCTTGCTCCGCCGCCACGTGGGCCGTGGGGGGGTTATCTATCGCAAGTGCCGCACCGTGCACATCACCTCGCCGGCCCGTGTGCCGGTGGAGTGCGATGGTGATCCGGCGGGCACGCTCCCGGCGCGGATTGAAATTTTGCCCTCGGCATTGAGGCTGCTCGTGCCCCGGTAGCACCGAGGCGGTCAGATGTAGGGCGGGTTCCACCCGCCGCGCAATGCGACAAAGGCGGGTGGAACCCGCCCTACAATCCAACTTTAGGCCTTGAACTTGAGACCAATTGGGTCTAGTCTACTGCGGTGCGGAGTTGGGTGTGCGAGAGGAGAGGTAGAAGTGTTACTTCCCCGTTCATAGGAGGAATCCGGCGAAGCCGAAAAGTTACCCCCCTCTTGCCCCGCCGATTGATCACAACCGCAACCGTTTGCATCCCCCCAGCTTGCGGTGTGGATCATACACCTGCCATGTATCTCCGAGGCCAGCGGACGTCGTGGCTCTTTCCATTTGAAAGGATAGACCCATGCAGCCTGATGTTCCTGCTGCAAGAATGTTGCTGGAAGGCGTTTTCGCCAATGCCGCCGATGGTGTTTTTGTGCTCGATAGCAAGCAGGAGTGCGTGTTGTTCAACCACACCTGCGAACACCTTACCGGGTACTTGGCTGCCGAGGTGCTCGGCACCAGGTATCCTGCGTTCGACCCATCCGAGACCAGTGTAGGGGCAGGGGCGGGCTGGTCGCCGGTGGTCGCGGTTTGCCCGGACTTGCGCCCGTTGCGCAACGGGGTGGATAGCATTCGCAAGCAAATACGGATCCGACACAAGGACGGCTCGACACGGGCGGTTCAAGGGCACTTTGTCATTCTGCGCGATGAGCAAGGCGAGCCGGCGGGGCTGATCGGGGTTCTGCGCCCCCGGCGGGCCGGCGGGTTCAGCGAAGAGCAAATCCGCAGTATTTGCGAAAACCTGCCCGCCAAATTTGAACGTTTGCGTATCGAAGCCCGCGAGCAATACGGGTTCACCACTATCCTCAGCGCCAGCCCCAAGATGCGTGAGCCCCTGACGCAAATTCGGGCTTCGTGCGATCAGCCGGCTGCTGTGCTCCTCATCGGCGAGATGGGAACGGGCAAGGAGACTGCGGCGCGGGCCATTCATCGCAACGGGCCGCGGGCTGGTTCGCGTTTTGTGATGGTCAATTGCACTGCTCATGGCGAGCGTCTGAACCAGGAACTCTTCGGTGCCGGAAGTTTCGAGGGGCTGATCCGTGCCGCCGACAAGGGGACCTTGTTTCTCGAAGCCGTCGCCGACATGCCGCCCGAAACACAGGCTGGGCTCTCGCAAGTATTGAAAAACAAGCTGGTGCGCTCTTTGGGCAGCAACCGTGAGCATCCCGTCGATTTACGGGTCATAGCTTCGAGCCGCCAGTCGCTCGATGACGCGGTGGCCTGCGGGCGCTTCCGCGAGGACCTCTACCGCCGGCTTGGCATCGTCACCATCAATCTGCCCCCGCTTCGCGAGCGAAGGGAAGACATCCCCTATCTGGTCTGGCAGCGTCTTGCCGACTTGAATCTCAAATCCACCCAGCGTCGGATCAACAGTGTTGCATCGGAGGTCTGGACCTGGTTTTATCGTTACAGATGGCCCGGCAATATTCGTGAGTTGAACGGCGTTGTTGAGTCGGCTTTTGCCCTCGGCTCGGGTGAGCAGCTTTTGGCGAACGACTTGCCGAATCTCATTCGCGGCGAACTGGTCGAGATGGACGACCCGGCGAGTCGGCTGGACAGGCCTCTCGATAATGTGTTGTCTTCGGTGGAGCGGGAGGCGATTCTCACCGCCTTGCGGCGCAGCGACGGGCGGCGTAGCCAGGCAGCTCGAGACATGGGCATCTCCAGAAGCCGCCTTTACCGGCGCATGGAGGCATTGGGCATCCATCCACGGGAAGACCTGTGACGCTAATAAGTCCAAAGTCGAACGTGGGGTGGGTGGCCCATCGCTTTAGCGGTGGGGAACCCGAATGCTGCGTCCGAGCACCGCCGGGCCACGTAGTGGCTTGGGCGATTGGATTCGTGCCCCCCACGGCTAAAGCCATGGGCCACCCAGCTACGCCACAGACTTTGGACTTTGGACTTTGGACCTTGGACCTTGGACTTTGGACCTTGGACTTTGGAGGCATCTCGGTGGCTGGCGATACCGGCGGAACGTTGGTCTGTGGCGATAATCTGACGCTGATGCGCTCGCTGCCCGACGACACTTGCGACCTTATCTACCTCGACCCGCCGTTCAACACCCGCAAGGTGCGGGCCTCGCCTAATGGGCTGAGCTATGACGACCGCTGGGAGGGTGGGGTGCAATCCTATCTGGACTTTCTCCGACCACGGCTGGTTGAGGTGTATCGCCTGTTGTCTTGCCGAGGCAGCGTGTATGTGCATCTCGACTGGCGGACAGCCCATTACGTGAGGGTCGAACTCGACCGCATCTTCAGCCCCGCCAACTTCCTGAACGAAATCATCTGGTCATACCGGACCGGCGGGCTGTCGAAGAGGTGGTTCGCCCGCAAGCACGATACCATACTGCTTTATGCCAGGTCCAACGGCAAGCACACCTTCAATCCGGCTCGCTGCGGCAAATTCAGGACCGACGGCCTGAAACGCGACCGTCAGGGGCGACCGTACAAGGAAACCAAAAGCGGACGGCTTTACTTTCATCCCGACGGGCCGATGGTGACGGACGTGTGGGACATCCCATTCCTCTCGACCGTGTCATCCGAGCGGACCGGATACCCGACCCAGAAGCCCGAGGCTCTTTTGCGGCGGATCATCGAAGCCAGTTCCTCCCCCGGCGACTTGGTCGCGGATTTCTTTTGTGGGAGTGGGACCACTTGTGTGGCGGCTTCGCGTTTGGGGAGACGGTGGCTGGGATGTGATGATTCCGCAGACGCCATAGCCATCGCCGCCGGGCGCCTTGGCGTCGAACCATGCCCGATCACCGTGGGGGACATCACGCAGGAATAGCGCCCCAAAAACGCGCAAAACGGCGATTTTTGGAGTCGAGATGGCCAAACATTGTATTTCCTCCAACTTTTCCTTGACTCGTGGGGGCAGGTATTCTAGGGTAGATACGTGTGGTCTTTCGAGGTGCATCTTCGGGAGACTGACAGGATCGCAAAGCGGGTAAAACGTGTGGGGAACGTTGGTACTCGGATTGGATCCTATGGGGCAGGGTGCTTATCCGGCATAGGGGATGGAAGCCAAAGCAGCCGAACTTTCGACCGAACACTAGCGGTCGCAAGTTCGGCTTGCGTACTATGATGCACTCGGGGAATGCCCATGGTTGCGAACCTCAACGTAGCTCCTGAGCACATTGTCGCGTTATGTCGGCGTTATCACATCCACCGGCTTTCGTTCTTCGGGTCCGTCCTGCGCGATGATTTTCGCCCAAACAGCGACGTAGACATGTTGGTCGAGTTCGAACCGGGCCACACGCCGGGTTGGGAAGTTGTGGATATCGAACAGGAGTTTTCCCGGCTTTTTGGAGGGCGGAAGGTGGACATGGTCAATCCGAAATACCTGAACCGCCATCTTAAAAAACGGGTCCTTGAAACTGCGGTGCTCCAGTACGAGGCGTCCCATGCAACGTGACGATACGGTTTACCTTCGTCATATACTGGAAACGGCGGAGAAGGCCGTGGACCAGGTCAGCGATAAGACCCGCGCAACTTTTGATGCTGATGAGATTTTCCGTGTGGCCCTGACGCATTGGGTGCAGATCATCGGCGAAGCCGCGTCAAGGCTGACGGATGAAACCCGCACCGCCCACCCGGAGATCCCCTGGCACCGGGTCATTGGGATGCGACATCGTATTGTCCACGACTACATGAATATCGATGCTGACATTCTTTGGGAAGTGGTCACACACAGTTTGCCTGAGCTGATCGCTCGCCTGATCCCAATTGTTCCGCCGGAGGAAGCCTGACCGTATGGCGTGCCGACGATCATCCACAGATTTCGCAGATTAGCACAGATGAGGGAATCAAGACCCATCTGCGTAAATCTGCGTAATCTGCGGATAACGACATTTTCTCAATTCTCAATTCCCTGCGCAACTTGACGATCGGCGTTTCTAAATTGTAATATCCAGCCGAACTCTCAATTTGGCGAATGGGAACCGGGTGCTTATGGCGAAAATGAAGTCCAAACTGGTCCACGCGGATTTGTCCACCGAGGAGGAAGTGACCGTCCGCCTCGCGGAGCGTTGCCCTCTCGACGAGGTTCGTGCGGCGGACTTTGCCGTCATCACCGAAGACGGCCTGGAGATCGGGGTTGCGGCGGTGAGGGCTAAGTTCGCCCGCGATGGGCAGGCCAAGACCTACGGCTTACGCACCGCCCGCCCGCTCGACTTCACCCGGCACACCTACCGGGTTCGGGTCCGGGAGTGTGGTGAAGTTGGCGTGAAAGTGAATCGCCTACTCGCCGACCCCGCTAAATTCTGCGACCGCAAGGCGGTCATGGGAGCAGCCTGCACCCCGCAGGGCACCACCTTCCGCCTGTTCGCCCCCACGGCACGGAGCGTGCGATTGGTGATCGCAGATACCCCCGACGACCCGGACAGCATCGCAACACACGACCTCAACCGTGCGGGCAAAGGGATCTGGCACCTGTATTTGCAAGGCGATTGGCGTGGAAAGTTCTACAGCTATCGAGTCTCCACTCCCGGAGGGGGGACCAGCGGGATGGTGACCGATCCGTCGGCACTGTGTGCTTGTGGGCTGCGCCCACGGACCATGCTGGTGCATCTCGAAAACACCGATCCGCCGGGATTTGATCCCGCATGGCAGCCGCAGATCGAATCATACGTTGATGCGGTGGTCTACGAGATGAACATTCGAGATTTCACCATCGCTGCCAACTCCGGGGTCAAACATCGCGGGCTATTCCTGGGGCTGACCGAATCGGGCACCCATTTGCCCAAGGACCCTGCGATCAGAACCGGGATAGACCATCTGGTCGAGTTGGGCATCACTCACGTTCAACTTATGCCGGTGCAGGACTTCGAGAACGAAGAGACGCCCGATGGGCCTTACAACTGGGGCTACATGCCGGTGCACTTCAACTCCCCGGATGGTTGGTTCGCCACCGCGCCTATCGGGGATTCGCGGATTCGCGAGTTCAAGCAGGCAGTGCAGGCCTTTCACGACCGCGGTATCGCCGTGTGCATGGACGTGGTTTACAACCATACGTCGCCTTGTGCCTCGTTCAATAAGATCGTCCCCGGCTATTATTATCGCACCACTGCCGACGGTCAGTTGTCCAACGGTTCGGGTTGCGGAAACGAATTCAACAGCGAAAACCCGATGGCCAGGAAGTTCATGATCGAGTCGTTGTGCTATTGGGTGACGCAGTATGGCATCGACGGGTTCCGTTTTGACCTGATGGCTTTGCACGCCCCGCGGACCATGTTTGACATTCGTGAGTCCCTCAGGCGGATCAAGCCGAACATTATGCTCTACGGCGAGCCGTGGACCGGTGGTGCCACTGCTTTGCGGCGGATCACCGACAGGGCTCAGGTACGTGGCAAAGGCATCGCCGCTTTTAACGACGGGTTCCGCGATGCCATCAAGGGCGGCCGCGATGGGGGTGGGCCGGGGTTCATCCAGACCGGCGACCGCATCGACGGGGTCAAGGACGGCGTCACCGGCTCGATCGGGAATTGGACCGAGCACCCGTCCGACGCTATTCAGTATTGCGAAGCCCACGACAACCTGACTACCTGGGACAAGCTGGTGCAATCGGCTCCCCATCTGCCTGATGACATCAGGAAGCGTATGCAATGTTTCGCCGGGTTCATCATGTTGACCGCCCAGGGTGTGCCCCTCATCCATTCCGGGCAGGAGTTCTGCCGGACCAAACACGGCAACAACAACAGCTACAACGCCCCGGACGAGATCAACCGCATCGACTGGTCACTCAAACGTGCCAACTTCGAGGTGTTCGAGTATTATCGAAGCTTGATTGCCCTGCGCAAGGCTCATCCGGTGTTCCGCCTGCGTAATGGTGACGCCGTGCGAAAGTATCTGGCGTTCGTTGACGAATTGTCCCACGGCAAGTGCTTTGCATACACCCTCGACGGCAGCAGCCTGCCGCGGGAGAGCTGGTCGCAGGCGATTGTCCTGCTCAATGGCGATTCGGTTGACCAGACGTTTTCGCTGCCCAAGGGGCAGTGGCAGGTACATGCCGATCACCAGCGTGTTTCAGTCGAGCCCATGCGCAAGGCCAAAGGCAGTGTGACCCTCAAATCGCATTCAGGCATGGTATTGGCCGGCAAATCGGTCGGGCTTGTGTAACTAACCCGGGTATTTCACCGCAGTCGTCATGACGCGGCGGGTGAAACCCGCCCTACTGGGGGAACCAAGTGTGGACGGGGATGTCGGTGACGGCGCTGAGGCGTTTGTCAGCCTGGGCGGCATGCACTGGTGAGGTGTTGGAGACGATGACCGTGTCGGGCCGGCGATCGAGAGCCTCTGCCACCGGGAGAATGGGAATCTCGCGGTAGTATCGCTTGGGGCCGGCGAAGCGGTCGTCGGCGATTGCCAAAACTTCGAGCCCGCACTGGCGGGCGGCGCGGAAAAATGGGTAAATGTTCTTGCCGAATTCCGCAAAGACTATCCGCTGAACACCATCTCGCTTCAATACCGCCGTTCGCTCGTGGATTTCGTTGAAGCGGAACAGGGTTTCCACCGCCTCGCAACTCAGGCGTAGCCGCCGATAAAGCCTCCGGTCGGCAATGCCGCAGGCGTATCCCGAGATGAGCCCGCGGATATGTGCGCCGAGACGGTGGTTGGCTGCGGCGATCCAGCGATAGCGCTGGTTCCAGTCCCGGCGATAGATCGCAAAGTGCGCCGGTGGCAAATAGCGCGAAATAACGATCAGATTATTGCGCGTATCGTAGTGGATCGTTCGGGCGGTCTTGCGCGCCGCGGGGGTCTTGAGATGCTGCACGTGACAATCCGCGAAGCACTCCACCCGCCAGCCGGCACTGATCATCCGAAAAGCCAGGTCGTACTCCTCGGCTTGCATGAACAACGACGGATCAAGCGAGCCAATATCGCGGAGCATGCACGCACGAAACCCCACCCCGCAACCAACAAAGACGTTCGGCAATGCGCTGCACTCACGGGAGCCGTCCGGCAGATGGACCTGGAACCCCACCGCCCCGAGAAAGTGATCCGCTTCGAGATGCTCGATCATCCGCTCGATGGAGCCCGGGCGTGGGTAGGAGTCGTCGTCCAGAAAAAGGATGTACCGCCCGGAAGCTTTCTCGACGCCCAGCGCCTTGGCACAACTGCCCAGATTGCCGGGGGCTTTGATCAGCTTGACCTCCGGCTGGAGGTTGCGGACTGCTTCGACGGTCCCGTCACGCGAGCGGTTGACCACGACGATAATCTCATAAGGCCCGGAAGTGCCTGCTGCCGCGCGAACCTCCGCCAATGTATTAAGCAACACGTCCCGGCGATTTTGCGTCGCTATGATGATGGATGTCAGCGGTGTCTCTGCCATACAAGCTCACGGCATCATTAGACACGGTTTCAAGCCAATCTTCCAGCACGCCCCCTAATAAGTCCAAAGTCCCTGGTCCAAAGTCCAAAGTCCTTGGCGGGTGGCATGGTCAAGGGCCACC
>JAGLWJ010000070.1 GCA_023133475.1 Phycisphaerae bacterium
ACAAGGATGCCTCGCCGGTAGATGCTGGAGTTACAGCCCATTAGGCGCGCCCAGTAGCTCACAGCAACAGATTGGGATACCAGAGCCACCTCAATCGGAGCATCATCCAACAGGGACTCACCCAGGTATCCGAGTGCCTGGAGTGGCTCGAAGCCATCCCTCGAACAAGCATCGGAGAACTCATGCAGTTCCCGATACGGAGTCGGTTCAATAAAGATGTATCTGAAGATCCATGCAGTGCGATGCCACAGTTCTGGATCCGAAGCCGTTGCCGCAATCTGTTCACAGATGTTGACGACCTGGTGAGCGTATTCGGCGAGGTCCTCATCTTCGTTCAGGGACTTCTCGCCGAGACTCGTCATGATTGCCGGCAACGCCTGAATAGCAACATCCCGCTCGGCATTGGTCCAGGCTTCGCTGGGCTTTGCTCCCAGGACATCCCCGGCGTTCAGGCCCATCTGCAAGTCCAGCTGTCCTTTGCGGTGGCGCTCCATTGAGGCCTTCATCGCCACGCAGAATTCGACGGCGACATCAATGGCTTCCGCGAACTCATTACGCTCCACGAGCAATGGGAACAGCGTGTAGCCCAGTGTAGAAATAGCCTCAAGCATGCCGGCATCCCTAGCCTCTTCGATGCCACGAGACGACCACCATGCAGCACGCTTATCATGTCCAGTCGCTTCTGCAAACGGAGCCAGGAGTGAATAGAATAGGACCCTCCTTCTCGCGTCATAGAGATCGGCTGCTGGAGGGGCGAAGCCCATCAGTATCCCCCTGAATGGCTTGGCGTATGGCTCGCCATCCAGCGTCTTCTCCGGAGGCTCCCCAGTGCCCGCAAGTGTCGCGAGATACCCTCCTACGTTCGCAAAAAAGACAAACAACTGCCGCCAATCGACAGTGTCTGACTCCGACCGTAGAAGAATATCGGCGGCTCGATCGTATGCTTCGAACGCCTTCGGCATGTTGCCGTCCAACCACTGTGCGATGGCCAGCTCCCCATACGCGACCACCGCTCCCTGCTGGCCAATATCACGGGGATGCCGTTGAGTCAACTCCACCGCCTGTTCAGCGAGTCTGACAGCTTGGGCCGGATCGCTGTTTCCGATGCTTCTGCTGGCTTCCAGAAAGGTCCGGTAGCGTATCCACTGGAACGAATCCGTTTCCACAGCCAGGGCCGCGTTGAGCCATCTAAGCGCTTCTTTGTAACGCTTCTTGTAAACGAACTGTCGACCGACTATGTCTCGCAACAGGAAGGAGGCGGAGGCAGAGAGTGACGAATCGTCGAGAAGTCCTGACACGCAGGACACCGCCGCACCAATGTCATCCAGGTACTCTGCTAGTACCACCACCTTGGCTCTTGCCAGGAGTACGCGTAGGATCTGGGGCAGGCCGTCCGTGAGAGACAGGGCTGTCTCGTATCCGTCAAGAACACCTTGCCAGTCCTGTTCTGACGAGGGGCGTTCGTGCTCAGCCATCCACACGCTATCGATGGCAATCTGACAGCAGTGCTCTCCTTTCCGCCCAGCAAGGGCCTCGTCCCGTAGTGTAGGGTTGAAGTCGGCGATGGTCTGCAACCACAGCGTCAAGTCGTCAGGAGACTTGATGCCCATGGCGATGAACCACGTGAGTTGCCCAAGGCCAAAGCCTCCGGGCAGCACAAGGGCCTCACCTGATGCGAGACGAGCCTTCGGGAATGCCCTCACTGCGCGAACCAGACACTCGGTGGCATAGCCAAAATCCTTGCGAGCAATCGCGGGAAGCGTCATGACAGCAAAACCAAACACAGCCCACGCGTAGCTGTTGTCGGCCTCACGGAGCAGGGCACGTGCGTCAGAGAAGACTTCGTCGAGAGGACGCCCGAGATCGTCCAGTGCAGCAATCTGATGCGCTCGAAGGTAGATGCGGAGCCCA
>JAGLWJ010000700.1 GCA_023133475.1 Phycisphaerae bacterium
CAGGCTGGACGGGTTTACTGAATGTATACCAGGAAAAACTGGTCATTTAAGTCACAACTTTCTTCTCTGCAATACTCTGCGTCTCTGCGTCTCTGCGTTCATGAAAAGTCCGGGTTAGACCTTGGATTTTGGACTCGAAACTCGAAACGGAATGGTATTTATAGATGCAAACGTACTTTGAATGTGCACCGTGTTTTGTGCGACAGGCACTGGATGCTTCACGTATGGTGACCGACGATCCGACGGTGCATGAGCGGCTGATTCGGGAGACGCTTCTTCTGGTGGCGGAGATGCCGTTCGACCGTTCGCCGCCGTGGATGGGGCAACGGATTCATCGCCTCTTGCGCGAGTTGACCGGCGAGAAGGACCCATACCGCCAAGTGAAGCAACACTCGAACAACTTGGCACTGAGTCTGTACGCGGAGCTGAAGGAGCGTGTGCGGGGCTCGGCGGACCCATTTGCCACGGCGGTGCGTTTGGCCATCGCGGGAAACGTAATCGACTTTGGATGCCGAAGCCATCTGGGCGATGATGAAGTCCACCAGGCAATCGAGGATGCCATGGTCGGCTCAGTGGACGAGGTGGCGATGGCTGATTTGCGACAGGCGGTTGAAGGCGTAGGCGATATCCTGTATCTGGCTGACAATGCGGGAGAGATCGTCTTCGACCGTCTGCTGATCGAGGAGATGCCCCAAGACCGGATCACGCTAGTGGTGCGGGGTAGCCCGGTGATCAACGACGCAACCCGAGAAGACGCGGAGGTGGCGGGGCTGAACTCCCTGGTGAAGGTGATGGACAACGGAAGCGACGTTCCGGGCACGATTCTGGAGTCCTGTTCGCCGTCTTTCCAGGCGTGTTTTGCCCGTAGCGATCTGATAATCGCCAAGGGGCAAGGCAATTATGAAACACTGAGCGGCGGGGGGCGAAACATCTTTTTCCTACTCAAGGTCAAGTGCCCGGTGATTGCCGGGCACATCGGTTGCGACGTGGGGCAAGTTGTGGTTCTGCGTCAAAACCGCCGGAGCGAGCGTGTTTAGCCCGCATTTCTCACGAACGCAGAGACGCAGAGACGCAGAGTATTGCCTGGAAAGAGGTTATGCCCGGATCATGGCACATCACATTTCGACAGGGTGTACATTATCCGTATCAGCGCCCATTTTGTTAACTTCTTACTTGGCATTTCTCTGCGTTCATGAATTATCCGGGTTAGCGGCGACCCGCAGGGGAGCGGGACGGATTGAAAATGCGGGCATGGCGGCGGAAGAGGCATGGGTGAGAATTATTCACGGAGGACTGGTTTTCTGGATTCATCCGTGTACAACTTCCCAAAGTTAGCCCCAATGGGTGGGGCAAAGATCGTTAGTAGTGGCGTATAGAGCAAGGCAAGAAAGGTAATGGTATGGCAGCAATAGTGGATGTCGAGAAATGCACAGGATGTGGTGACTGCGTCGAGTGTTGCCCGACAGAGTCCATCACGTTGGAAAACGAGAAAGCTGTGGTTAATGATGAATGCATCGACTGCGGTGCATGTGTGGATGAGTGCTCCCAGGAAGCGATCTCGATGCCCGACGAGTAGCCCACACAACGGTGCAGACAGGTGAGTGTATGGTAGCGGCCGGCGTCCTTGCCGGCCGTTCAACACTATACGCAAGTGTGGATGTAGGGCGAGTTCCACCCGCTATGGCAGGGAAGGCGGGTGAAACCCGCCCTACACCGCTATCCGTCTCGGCGGGCGTTCTCGATCCGTCGGCGGATGCTCTTCTGGGTCAACGGGTGTTCGTCCCTGCTTGCGGCAGGCAGATGCGGTTTTTGCAGGTAGTCGTGGATTTCGCTGCGCAGGTGGGACCGGGTATCATGCCCAATTCGGCGACGGCGCTCAGCCCGCAGGGCGGCAAGATCGATCGGAGCAACAACCACCTGCTCGCCCGATCCCGCGTCAGCCTGGGCCAGAATGCGACCGTCGTAATCAACCACCATGCTCCCACCAGGCCAACTGAACGGCGGATAATGTTCCAAAGTGGCTCCCTGGTTGGCAGCCACAACGTATACCGTGTTCTCCGCTGCCCGAACCCGATTGAACATCGTCCACCAGTCCATCGGCAAAGTCGCGCCCCAAGGGTGCATGTACGCCGACACCCGGGCAATGATCTCTGCCCCGTTGAAGGCGATCTGGCGGATCGTCTCGGGAAAGAGCCAGTCGTAACAGATAGCCACACCCAACCGACCGATCTGAGTCTCGACAACCGGGAACGACTCCTCGTCATAATCGGGAATATCGTGCGGGCTGGCATGCAACTCCCACGGAAGCCAGGGGTTGACCTTACGGTACTTGGCTAATAAACCCTCCGGGCCGACAAGAGCCGTCGTGTTGAACACGACATCCGGGTAAGCCGGGTCCGTCTCCAGAAACGTCCCCGTCTGGATGTAGCATCCGTGTTTCCCAGCCACTCTGGCATAACGATCGGTGTGCTCATTGGGGACCTCGACAGCCAGATGGTTTTGTATCTTGCGGACGCTGTCATAGATCGGTGCGGCGTGGGCGAACTCGGGGAAGACGAAAAAACGCACATCAAAGAACGGCTCGTAGCCTACAATAGTCTGCTCGATCAACTCACACATCCGTTTGGTCCGGACGATGATCTCATCACGATTGCTCGGGCAAGGGAAATCCGTCTGACAGGCGGCGGCGTAGTATCGGTCACTCATGCTGGTGCTCCGTCAGTCCAAGGTCCAAGTAGGGCGGGTTCCACCCGCCATCTTCGCCGTATGGTTGGGTGGCCCATGGCTTTAGCCGTGGGGGACACGAATCGTGTCA
>JAGLWJ010000701.1 GCA_023133475.1 Phycisphaerae bacterium
GCAGGCTGTCCGGCAGATACACTTCCGTGAACACATGGAAGTTCCAGCCGAAGATGCCGCTTTGTCCCGATGCTGGTCGGGCCGGGATGCCGATGCTGCGGGCCAGAGCCGCCAACACGTTGCCGAAATCCATGCACTGACCTTGGATCACCTTGGCGCTGGGCAACGCGTTGTTTGGTAGGCTATAGGTCTCGGCGTCGCTGATCGTCAATCCTTCGCCGATTCTAATTAGGATCGCCTCGGCGTCGGGTGTCCAGGTCGGCGAACTCCAGTTGATGCGTTGGTTGGTGAGTCGGTACAGGCGGCGCATTGACTCGAACTGGTCCGACGTTCCGTCGGCGGCTGCGATCGCCAAATCGAGGACCGACACGGGAGATGCGAAGGATGGATCGCGTCGCATCGCTCGGCTCGCGTAGGTCGTCTGCGTGTTGCCAGACCAGTGGTAGGCGGAAAAATCATCGCGCTCGTGGTCTGCGTCTGGACCATAGCCGGTCCATGTCTTGCCATCTTCATCTTCGTCGTAGGCCCACGTTTCGATGTCTTGTTTCGTGAACTTCGTGCCGTCCACAAGGAGATATGGGTCGTAGATGACGTAGAAAACGGAACCCGTGCCAATCTCGGTACCACTGGCGTCATAGCCGCGCAGAATGTAGCGACCGACAGGCACCAAAGCCGGAACCGCTACCTCCCAGTGCTCGCGCTGTCGCGTCGATAACCCGCCCGTTTCGTAGTAGCCGCCTGTGTAGTCCTCGACCTTCGTCTGGTACGCACCCCAGGAGACCTCGGTCGCGCTGCCAAGAGGGAATACCTTTACGTCGCCGTCGCCAGCGGCAAAGCTCGGATCCTCCATGGCCACCATGAAGGTGGTGCCGCGGCGAATCGGTGGTGGTCGGACCCCGGAGCCAACGTCCGATCCTTGCGCGAATGCTACTCCTTCGCTCCACGAATCGTAGTCCCGTGTATGGGTGTTGCCCATATAGAGGATTTGCACCGAATCCCAGCTCTTCTTGATATCGTCTGGGTCGAAGCTGTGCTCGCACACGTGCTCCCAGAGTTTGGTGGGGTAGCCGCCGCTCGACTCAAACGTGGCTGTGAGTATGTGTTCGCCGGGAACAAGAAACCCGAGCGGGAAGTCATACTTCCCTTGGTCGAAGGCACGTTCGTAGAGCAGCGCTCCGTCAAGCCGTATGTCACGGATGAAGGCGTACTCTGCCGGTTTCGTGTTCCTGTAGGCACCGCCCTTGTAGTAGGCATATGTTCCAAGGCCAGTCACGGGGTCTGGATCCACCTGAAGAACCAAGCGTACATGTATCGTGACGGACGCCGAATCGATCCAGGATGTTTGCAACGGGTTGCCAGCCGTGTCTATAACACCAAAGCTGAAGGTCCGGTTTCCCGTTGCAATACTATAGCGGAACTGGAGCATGTACCAACCCGCTACAGAGGAACTCAGGTTGTAGCTAATCTGGCCGGCTGCGCCTGGGATGGAGAAGGATGCCTCATCTGGCTCACCTGGGTGCTGGGTGAGCACTAACGAGCTAAAGGTGTTCGACGTATCGACGAGACCAGCGTCATCGAGAGATGCTACATTGATCGTAATGCCCTCGCCTGTGGCG
>JAGLWJ010000702.1 GCA_023133475.1 Phycisphaerae bacterium
GCCAAATGCAATCTGAAACGCCCGGAAGTCCGCCAGATCGACGTCCCCGTCAGTATCCGTGTCAAAGCAGGTGCAGCGCGGCGATGCCAGGCCGCCGCCCGGGGCGGTAAAACAATCGTGGAAGAACCCGTAATCGTCCAGGTCCACATCCCCATCGCCGTCGTAATCCCCCGGCGGCGGGCAGGAATTAACCGTTCCCGGACTACCTCCCACAGCTTCACTTGCCATCCAGTTGGTGGGCACATAACCGATCAGCGTCGGGACGATCCTCTCCAGTGAGTATCCCAAGCCGTCAGGCTCGGTCGGCCAGGGGGCGGCGTGATTATAGGGGACCTCGTCCACCAGAACGTAGGGCACATAGCTATAGTCGGGCGGCCCGGGCGGTTGCGGCGTGTCGGGTTTTCGCAGCCGAATGCTCTCGCCCCAGTTGCTCAGCTTGCCCGAGTATGAGCCTACTATCGGCACCGAAGCGTCCAGCCCATAAGTGGCTCGGAAGTCAACCAGCTTGGCAAGGTCCACCGCCGGATCGAAACTGACCACCAGAAGATACTCGCCGGCAGCAATCGTGGTGCTCAGCGAGAACGAAAAGCTGACGCCTCGCGTAAGCTTCCAGGGATGTGTTTCGTCCGCCCCGGCGAAGTAGGTGTAGAGATTCACCGGTGCGGCGGTGATGTTGTGCAGCTCGATGAACTCGTGATCGACGTTATCCAAGCCAGCCGGCGGAAGGTCTGGCGGATGGTACATGATCTCGTTGATAACCACGGGGCCTACCAGGGGATAAGCATTGGCTGCTCCGCTGGTCTGCTCGCTCATGGAATACAGAGGGCCGGTGCCGTCGGGGAAGCGTCCGAACGAGACAGCATTTTGGGCGGCTCCGAATTCGATGTAGTCCCGTCCGCCGGTCATCACCCCGTTGGAGCCCGCCTCGGAGAGATAAACCTCATCGCCATATACCGAGTCCAACGCAAAATTGAACTGGGTCTCATCGAAAACCATGTACCCCTCTGCCGGGATAATGGTATCAGTGGGGATTGCCCACCGGGTGAGGTCGTAAAGGCGATCGCTGAGATACCAACCGCCGATGTCGATCGGTGAGCCGGTGGTGTTGTAAAGCTCGATCCAGTCCACTTCGGGCATATCGCTGTGTGTGAGCACCTCGTTGATTCGCACACTGGTTAATGGATAGTACGACACCACGCTGCGCAAAACGCTGAAATCCTGAGTGTCAACCCCGTCATTCCAGAGATTAGGCGAACCGAACGTGCTCGAATGCCCGTCATTGTAACTCGACATGGGGGTGATCGCCGAACTGGGGTCATCCTCAAGTTTGCATATCTCATCGCTGCCGATTCCGCTGAGAGGGTTGATGCCCTCTCCCGCTGGGCCGAAAACCACCGCGCCCAGGTTGTCGCGTATGGTAAGCTGCCAGCTTTTGTTGTTCACCCGGAAATTCGAGGCGGTGACGTAAAGCCCGTTGGCTTCATCGGAAGCCTTGGCATTGAGCCACCACCGGCCCAACAGCGGGCTGTAGTCCCCGGCATCGTTGCGAGCCTCTTCGGAAATCGTGATGATCGTCCCGCTGCGCAGATCGGACCAGATGTCATGGTTGGTCAGCGTTAGGGTGGTGGTATAAGCGTCCCCGTCGATCATGTACAATTCCCAATTGCGCATGTCGAGGTGATCGGTAATGACCACCAGTTCAAACCAATCGCCGCCGTTTCCCTCGACTCTGCCCCAGTAGGTGTCGGCTGCTCCGGCTTCGAGCCACTTGTCTTCGTCAACGGCATTGTATTCGTTGAGGATGACATCGGCGGCTTGGACGCCGCCACCACAAATCAACAGACCGGCCAATACTAGAGTAACTTTCATATGCATCTTCCAAATCCTCCAATCAGTGCCGCGGTTGGGTGGCCCATGGCTTT
>JAGLWJ010000703.1 GCA_023133475.1 Phycisphaerae bacterium
CGCTAGGCCCGGCATTTATGTCGGGCCTCGCGCTGTTTCAGTCAGATGTAGGGCGGGTTTCACCCGCCGCACGCTACGGGGAAGGCGGGTGAAACCCGCCCTACTTTGGGCCTTGGACGATTTCGACCAGCCGACTGGCGGTTCCCAGATTTCCCCGGAAGCCGGCCAGGTTGACCGTCAGCACATGCTTGCCGGGCTCGAGCCCGCCTAAGTCCCATTCCCAATCGATCGGAACATGCCCATATTCCGCCTCAATAATCAGCCGGTTATCCACGTAGACCACCAGGTCAAACCGCTGATTGGTCATGAACATCCGCTCGGTCCGGTCGGGGATGTCGATACGGAGCAGGGCACGGTCGCCGCTTAAGCTCACTGCCGGGAGTTTCGAGGCGGACTTGCCGGAAGAGGGTTGAGTCCCAGCCGGTTGGCTCGATGCACCATGCGACGATCCGGTGACCGCACCATCACCCACCAGCGGCACAACATTCAGACTAATTGCGATGTCCTTGTGTAAATGCACGGGGATGACCGAGTAGGGAGATGTCAGCCCGTGTCGGGGCCTCTCGGCTCGCGGCACGGTGGGCGTATGGAAACGGAACCGCCCCTTGTTCAGGTAGTAATCCCGATAGGTCAGTTTGCAGTTGCCCGTGGTGATAATCGAGTTGCCCGGCAGAGCGAAAGCCGCAATGCTGATGCCACCGTTGTCGTTCGGGGCCATCTTGCGAACGCCGTCGGAGTCCAGCCCGTCCCAGGGTTCGCTGCACGCTCCCCGCGGGCGCGGTTCCCAGTTGACCAGGGTGCGGAGCAACGGCCCACCACTGAGCCGTCCGCCGCTACGGAGAATCACACGGCTGGCTTTTGGCAACACGTAATTCACCACTTGATTTTCGGGCACCCACTTGCAGTCCTTTGGAATCACGCATTCACCACCACAATGCCTGCGCGGGTCGTAAACGGTCTTGCGCTTGCCAGCCTGGGTGGTGATGATGAAGAAATAGGCTTCATCCGGGACGGTCACCCCCGCAACGTCCCGCCCGCCCCACTCTTCGGCGTTATGCCCCGCTGCCCGGGGCACGTCGGCGATCAACTCCCGCAGCAATTCCCGGTTCGGCCCATAGATGGTCAGGGTGACATCGGCTGATGCGCTGAGATGGTAGTGTATCTTGATGCTCTGCCCGGCGGTGGGGTTGAAGGCCGGCGGCTCGATTTGCACATGTGAGATGGCCCAATCCGCCGCCTCGGATACCGGGCGTGCGGCTTCTGCCGCCAGGCTACTTATGCCGAGCAACAGCAGAATCGCCACCACATGCCCCATCAGGCACCACCGGTGGGCCGGGGCGGCGCATAGACCATCCGCTCTCACATCCGGTCGTCTGAACGTGTCAGGCAAAGACATGCAACCACTCGCTAAAATGAAGTTGCACGCAAGTACGCCACCCACGCATCCATGCGGAAGGCTTTCTCACAGGGCAGGTTACCGCATCATACGGCTTTACGGAAGCGTAAACATGTAGGGCAGGTTGAAAACCTGTTGCAATAGCCGGGTGGCCCATCGCTTTAGCGGTGGGGGACGCGAATGGTTCCTCCGAGCACCGCCAGGACGTAGGGCGGGTTCCACCCGCCGCACTATGCCGCAAAGGCGGGTAGAACCCGCCCTACAACTGTGATTACGCCGTTTTCTCAGTTTTTCACGTTCCATTTTTCGCGCTCCCCTTCGGGTCGCCGCTAAACGCTACGGACTTTCGCGGTGGGGGACGCGAATGGTTCGTCCGAGCACCGCCAGGATGTAGGGCGGGTTCCACCCGCCACACTATGCCACAAAGGCGGGTAGAACCCGCCCTACAGAGGGAGTAACATGGCGGTTTGCAGTGGTTTCGACAGCTCGTTGGGGCATTGGGGAACGACATGCGCAAAGGTGGTCATGGGAGTTTTGGCGGTCTTGTGCCTCCGAGAGGCCCATTGCGCAAACCGCACGGGGCACCGCATGATTCGGAGGGGGACTCCCCACCACGGGGAGCCGCTCATGATTCCTCGAAACGCCGCTACCGCGACTTCCGCAAAGCATACCGGCGAAAGGCAAAAGGCGAACCCGAGAACCACACCAACGGATCGTTCTGGTCCGGGTGGCGTTATCTGGGCGAATATCGCCGGCTAGTGGGGCGCCACACCCGCGTGCTGGTGCTGGTGTTTGTGCTCGCGGCGATAGGGCAGCTTATGGGCCTGGTGCTTCCATATGCCACCAAAATGGTCATCAACCGGGTGCTGATGAGCGACGCGCTGGCCCGGGCGGAACAGCTCCGCTGGCTGACGATCTTCGCCCTTTCGATGGTGGGGCTGATGCTCTGCCAGCAGGTGATCGAAGCCTATCGGGGCTACCGCATGACGGTGCTGAACGCTCGAATCGTCTTCCGTCTGCGGCAGAAGCTGTACGAGCATCTGCTCCACATGCCGCTGCACAAACTCCAGGAGATGAAAGGCGGTGGGATTGTCTCGCGTGTCTCCGGTGACGTGGACGAACTGAGCGGTCTATTGCAGATGGGGATCATTACACCAGGTGTGGCATTGCTCCGAGTGGCCTTGACTGGGGTCATTCTTCTGTCCATGAGCTGGAAGACCGCGTTGGTGGCTATGATGCTCATCCCGCCGATTGTGTTGTTGAACGTGGTGTGGCTTAGGCGGGTCCGCCCGATTTATCGGTCCATGCGTCAGGCCCGCTCGGAGATTGACGGGCGGGTGGTGGAGACCTTCGCGGGGATTCGGGTGGTGCGGGCATTTAGACGCGAGAAACGCGAGTCACGCAATTACGCCGTGCAACACCACACCGTGATCCGCCAGGATGTGCTGTCAGGCCTGTTGCAATTAACGGTGAGTTCCGGTTGGGGCCTGCTGGTGCCAGGGATCAGCCTGTTGATCGTATGGTATGGCGGGACGCGCCTGCTGGCGGGCGAGATGCTGATCGGCGACCTGTTTGCCTTTCAGATGTATGCCTTCATGTTGTTGCACCCGGTCTCGCAGATCGTGCAGTCGTATAGCCGCACTCAAAGGGCATTGGCTGCCATGGAACGGACCTTTGATCTATTCCGCGAACCGCTGGATAAGCCCGACCGACCGCAGGCAGTGGATGCCCCGTTGCCCATCCGCAGCATTTGCTTCGAGAATGTTTCCTTCGAGTACGTCGAGGGGCATCCGGTGGTCCGCGATTTTTCGCTATGTGTGCACGGCGGCCAGACTGTGGCGTTGGTCGGGCCTAGTGGGGCAGGCAAGACCACCATCACCAACCTGGTCGCCCGGTTCATCGATCCGGTAAAGGGAAGACTAACCCTCAACGACATCGACCTCCGCGATCTCAAGCTCAGCAGCCTTCGCAACCTGCTGGGCATCGTCGAGCAGGATGTCTTTCTCTTCGACGGCACCGTGGCGGAGAACATCGCCTATGGAAGACGATTCGCCACGCGGGCGCAGGTCCACGAGGCAGCGAAAAGAGCCAACGCCCACGAGTTCATCTCCCGCCTGCCCCACGAGTATGACACCGTCATCGGCGAGCGTGGGGTGAAGCTCTCCGGAGGGGAGCGTCAGCGTGTCAGCATCGCCCGGGCCATGCTGGCTGACCCGCAGATTCTCATTCTCGACGAAGCCACCAGCAACCTTGATAGCGAAGCGGAACAGTTGATTCAGCAATCGCTGGGCGAGCTTTTCGCCGAACGCACCACCTTTGTCATCGCCCACCGCCTCTCGACCGTCACTCGGGCTGACGTTATTGTCGTCATGCTCGACGGCGGCATCGCCGAGGTGGGGACGCACCAGCAGTTGACCGAAGCCGGCGGTCTTTACCACGAAATGGTTTCTCGGCAGATGCGCTTCCACACCCGGGAGGTTGACACCCTCGAGTGGTGATGGGCCACCCATCCAATCAGTGCCGCGATCAGTGCCGCGATCAGTACCGCGACCGTAAGGGAGCGGCCTGCGTGGCGTTGTGGCGGAAATCATATCGAGGCGGTAGAATCTAACTCTGCTGTGGAAACATCATCCTCGTCGTTGCAGGGTGCTGCCAAAGGCAGCATGACGACGGTGGTAAGTAATCGGGCTTGGGGGTTGGCCTATGACTCATGCTGAGATAATACTGGCTGAACTTTACGCCCCGATAGCCGCTGAATTGGAAGATGCCCGGGTGCGTTTCGACGAGGAGATTCGTAGCGAGCACCCATTTGTCAACGAGCTGTGTGCACAAGTCAAGCGTTACCGGGGCAAGATGCTGCGCCCGGCACTGCTGCTGCTCACCGGACGGGCCATCGGTAAGCTGGTTGACGACCACGTCACCCTCGCGGCGGTGGTCGAGATGGTGCATGTAGCCACCCTGGTGCATGACGACGTTCTGGACGAGGCGGATGTGCGGCGGCGGCAGGCTACGGTCAATGCCATGTCCGGGAATGAGGCAGCGGTCATGCTGGGGGACTATCTCATCAGCCACGCCTTCCACCTGTGCAGTGCCCTGGACAGCCAATACGCCTCCCGCGAAATCGGGGCTACCACCAACACCGTTTGCGAGGGCGAATTGAGCCAGATTCACCATCGGGGCAACCCACGGCTCAGCGAGAGCCGGTATATCGACATCATCCAGGGCAAGACGGCTGCACTGACCGGAGCCTGCTGTGCTCTGGGGGCGAGATTTGCAGACGCCCCCGCCGAGACCGTCGAGACCATGCGGCAATTCGGCATCGAACTCGGCACCGCCTTTCAGATCGTCGATGACATGCTCGATCTGGTCGGTTCGTCGGAGCAAGTGGGCAAGACGTTAGGCCGAGACCTGGACCTCGGCAAGCCCACACTGCCCGTAATCCACAGCTTGGCCAACGCTGATCCCCAATCGCGGGCCTGCCTGGAAACGTTAATCCAGGGCGGCACGGGCGCGGACCGCCAGGCAGTCCAAGAGATATTGCAACGAACCGCCGGCATCGACTACGCCAGGAGGGTTGCCCGGGAGTTTGTCACCGCGGCGCTCGAGCGTTTGGCGGCACTGCCGGAGTCGCCGTCCAAAAACTCGCTTGTCACCATGGCAGAGTTCATCCTTCGCCGCGATCACTGACCTGAGCCGGGTGGCCCATCGCTTTAGCGGTGGGGGACGGATGGCCGCTCCCTTACGGTCGCGGTACTGATTGGTTCGAGTCAGTCCCCTACGGCTTGATCTGCGAAAATCCGCATTACATGGGTATGCGACCGCGGATAGCCGACTCCAACATGCCCGGTGTGGCGTATTCCAACTGCGAGCCGACAGCCAACCCACGTGCGGGTCTCGTAACCTGGACCTCAAACTCGCTTAGCAAACTCTCGATATAAAGAGCCGTCCCGTCGCCCTCGGCAGTGGGATT
Organism: Phycisphaerae bacterium; assembly: GCA_023133475.1. GTDB lineage: Bacteria > Planctomycetota > Phycisphaerae > UBA1845 > UBA1845 > JAAEQG01. The sequence goes on from JAGLWJ010000703.1 coordinate 5,367, forward strand.
GGTCGCCAGCACCACCTCGCGGACTGTGCCTTGCTTTACCCGTTTCACCAGTGCGTCGATGGTCAGATTACCCGGCTCCACCCCTTCCAGCGGAGCCAAGTGCCCCAGCAAAACGTGGTATCGCCCGCGAATCAGGCCGGTGGACTCCAATGCCATCAGGTCCTTGGGCTGCTCGACGACCCATAACTCCGCACCGTCGCGCTGGGGATCGGAGCAGATGGTGCATGGGTCCTGCTCGGTGAAATTGAAGCACTCTCGGCAGTACTTGACGTTATCCTTAACGTCCAGAATGGCCTGGGAAAGTGCGGCAGCCTGCTCCCGCGACCCGAGCAGAAGGTGGAACGCCAGACGCTCGGCACTGCGCGCACCAATGCCCGGCAGCTTTTGAAACTCCTCTTTCAGACGCTCCAAAGACTCGATTCGCTGTGAACTCATATCAGCCTCTTGCCTATGACGGAGTCAACCCCCCTCCAGCATCTGGCTCAATCCGGGCATGTTGAACCCGCCGGTCAGTTTGGCGAATTCTTCCTTCATCTGGTCACGTGACTTCTTCACCGCCGCCCCGACGGCTGCCTTGACCAGGTCCTCCAGCAGCTCGACGTCGTCGGTGGACGCCGGATCAATCTTCAAATCCACCAACATGCCATGCCCATCGACGGTGGCTCGCACCGCCCCCGCACCGGACTCCGCCGTGATACGCCTGGAAGCCAGCTCATCCTGAACCTCCGCCATCTTCGATTGCATTTCCCTGGCGTTCTTCAGCAAGCCGGCCAGGTTTCCAAGCCCGCCCAACATATGCCGTCTCCCTTCAATGAAACCATCCACTCTCAACCGCCGCCATTCTCATTCCCAACATTTCTCCACGTTATGTTCTTCTCTGTCCCTTTGCGCTGCTCATCGGCACTATTCCGCTCTTTTCACGAACTTCTTGCCCCGCAATCGCTCTCAGATCGAAAGGATACTCAGTCCCCCTCCGATGTAGGGCGGGTTCCACCCGCCACGCCATGCCAGGAAGGCGGGTAGAACCCGCCCT
>JAGLWJ010000704.1 GCA_023133475.1 Phycisphaerae bacterium
TCGACCGCCAACTGGACGATCCGCAAAAGCGGCTGGATCTACAACGTCCTCGGCACGGCCACCTGGGGCACACAGGTCGCCTTGTTCGCGACCCGCGGTATCGCCACGCCTCTGGGCGACGTTGTCGCCTTCAGCCCACCCCCCAACGACGTCAACGGTCTCCTGACGGGCCTTCCGGTAGCCGGGTTCACCCTCTGAGCCCAGACCGACCCCACCCCTTCATTTCTGGCTGCAAACCTGCCCGTGAGGGTCCGGACCCGCGGGCGTTCCCCGCGGGTCCGGACCCTCGTTGTCCCGATGTCAACACTACGACGACGTCCCGATAACAAACGCACAAGATCGGGTACCGTGGGCTACTTGACACCCAACCGCTAGTACTGTAAGTACGCCGATGCGGTCGTAAGTTCGGCAGGTCTTGCGGCCGTCCAGGAGTGAAACGGTCGGTGTCGCAGAGGGGCCACCCTGCGACACCGACCTGTCCTTTACGATCCTGCCGGGACGAACTCCACACGATGCACGCCGGACCGCAAGCCGACGTCTCGGGCCTCGTGCCCTCGTCTCCTCTCTTAACTCTACTTGACCCCCCAGAATCAAACCCGCATCCTGCGACTGACGAGCCGTCCATTGGGGCCGGCAGACGCTTCCACCCCTTTGGCAATCCGCGTATCACCGTCGTGATCCCTCCTCCTGACCCCCTCGCCGATCACGATGGCACTGCAATATTTCGTCACAGCGGCTGGGCAAAGGACCGAAGACGTGTATATGACGCCCTGCGGCAAACCGGAGCGGGAGGCAATCGCTTGAGGTCGTTCGCCGAATGTGGCCAGAACGCTTTCGTATTCGAGTCCGTCGACCGTCCCGGCGAATACTCGGTTGGCGGGTCTGCCTGCCACGACCGATTCTGCGTACCCTGCTCACGCGATCGTTCTCGCGTGATCGCCCAGAACGTTCTTGAGCAAATCGACTCCCGGCAGGGTAGGTTTATAACGCTCACCCTGAAATCCACATCCGAGCCCCTACGCGTTCTTCTCGCCCGATTGACCCACTCATTTACCAAGCTCAGGCGAACCCGTCTCTGGCGGAACAAGGTTGTCGGCGGAGTGGCGTTCATCGAGGTCACGTGGGCCAGCGGGTCGCAATCCTGGCACCCACATTTCCACTGCCTAGTTGAGGGTCGCTACCTGCCGAGACGGGAATTGAGCTCACTATGGTTCAGCATCACCGGCGATTCCTACATCACCGACATTCGATTTGCACGTGACAACCGTCACGTCACGCACTATATTACCAAGTACGCCACGAAGTGTTTAGACCACTCGGTACTCGACGAACCTGAGCACTTGCAGGAAGCGATTCTTGCTCTGAAGGGAAAGCGTTTGTGTCTTACCTTTGGCACGTGGCGGGGCGTCTGTCTAACCAAGCGAATTGAGGACGGAACATGGATACAACTCGGGTCCCTTGCACACTTTCTGACACAAGCGTCCGCCGGCGACTTACAAGCCGGCTCGATCTTGGACGCTCTCGAAATCCGCTATGTCATATCCGAACGTGGGCCACCCTCGCCGACTGTCACGGATGTTTCTGGCTCTCGGCAGGTGCAGTGCATGCTCAACTACAACGCGGAATTCAGGACCCCGTGGGATGTGAACTAGCGTCCTGCCGGGAGACTGTGACCCTCGCTCCCCGCGACGATCCTGATTATCCGCCCTGGCCCGTCGACCCGCCCGAACCCGACCCTACACATCCGCAGCCCACTCCCTACGCATTCCTCGTCGCCTGCGAACGCAAGCCGTCACATCATCCACCCTCGCCCGCCGACCCGCCCAAACCCGACCCTGCAGGTGCCGACTTCCTCACCAACGGCTTCGCCCTCTCCCCGGCAAGTATGAACGGACAGGACCACGACGATGACGGAGGCTACGAATGACGCCCACCCGCATCCTACACCCTGCCGGTGCGATAACCCTCGCGAAGTACAGCCCCACGCAATTGGCGAAGTACGCTGAATCTCTCCAAAGGCGGAACACCGAGTCCATCGGTTTCCTCTCCCGGACCGCCCTACAGACCTACGCCCGGCGGGGTAACATCATGCCCTGTACCCTGAACGGCGACTTGGTCGCGTTTTCGCTTTTCTACGACGGCACCACACCCAACCGCCCACGTGTCGACCCCTACGACCTTCGGATTTACCAGCACTGCGTCCAGTATGACGCCCGACTCCTGTACGTTGCGACCCGCCTGCTTAACAACATTCTCGACCATGCCCTCCGAAACGACTTCCATAGAATCCGATTGTGGTGCCGGGACACACTCCCTGCCAACGACTTCTGGCGTACCTGCGGATTCACCCTCGAAGGAACACGGCTCGGCGGGCACAAACGACAAGCAGTACAAAATCTCTGGGTATTGAAGCTCGTCGACAACCCTGCCGAAAGCAAATGTGTCAACGAGACCGGATTCGTCTACGTGCCCGAAGACTGAACCTCACCGGCACTTAACCACCTCCCGGTACCCAAGCAATTCGGTATCTGCGGCGTTGGCAATCGGGACGTTATCGCCTCCTGCCGCTCGGTCTTTCGCACTCCCGCTCGGTTTCCGGCTTCCGCAGCATTGGGGGGCTCAACCGCCGCCCCCCTAGCCCCCCCGCTGAGCTCGCGGCGCTGGGTGTCCGCAGCGTATCGGCTATTCGCCCGCACTCTTTCGCGGCCGCTCGCTCGCTCATTGCGTACAGCGTCCTCTCTTCGTCCGTGGCTCGCCGCATCCGCTGATTCCGCTGCCCGAGTACGGGCATTAAATGTATAGGAGTGACAGTCTGCCGGACCGATAACTGCGTGTTACGATGCACTCGCTGCAAAACCTGAACTGCTCGTACCTCGCAATTCAGGTTTTGCTTAAGGTGGTGAGTTACGCGAGTGCACTCGTAACAGCAGTTATCCGTCCGGCAGTCTGTCGGCTCCGCCGACTCTTGCTGTTCACTCCGTGAACGTCTGCCACGCGTGCCGCGTAGGCACGCCACACGCCAGCCCGGCTCAACCGGTCTGTCACGCGTCGTGCCAGGGCGGCCCACGCGTCGCCTAGGTAGCGGATCTACAGGGCTGACGCCCTCCCCCTCGCTGGGGCGACCATGGCTCCGTTAACGCCCAGCGAGGGGGAGTGCGTACACGTCCTGCGATCGACCCATCCACGCTTTGTTGACAGCGACACTGGACCTCACCTAGAATCCGCCGGCACCGTGTGGTGCCCTGGTAGCCTCT
>JAGLWJ010000705.1 GCA_023133475.1 Phycisphaerae bacterium
GTCCCTTTCACGCGGTAGTTGAACTGCTTGATCAGCGATTCCACCAGGGCGCTGCTGATCGGTAGCCCCTCGCGCCGATACTGGGCATAGTCCATCCGGTAGGCGTTCGTCTTCACGTAGTTCAGGGTTAGGGCCACCACGCGGCTAGGGTCGTCATACCGGGCCTGGGGTGGCGGCTCGCCCAGGCGTTCCACCTCTGCTTGCAGCAGGGCCACCACCGCCTTCACCTGCCCCGACCATGCCCGACGCACCAAACGCTCGTAAAGACGCCACGCCTCCTTGGCTGTTCCCCGATGAGCCGCCGTGGCGGCTGCATACAGGTGCACCAGCAGATGCAAAAAGTCCAACACCTGGACCCAGCCGGGAAAATGCAGATCGGCCAAGGGACCGATCCAGTTGCCGCCATCGCCCACCACGGCTTTTCGCGACGCTTGATAAAAACCCCGCTTGCTGGCCTCGGCCGCCACCATCCAGCCAAACGGTTCGGTCGATTGCGTCGTGGCCACCGCAGTTCGAAGCAGCCGTTCGGGACGCTCCACCGAAGCCTCTTGTTCCACCAGCAGTGAGCCGACTCCTTTGTCTTTCTGGCCACCTCCTGGTGGTTCCGCCGGCTGGCTCCGAACCCGTTCCATTTCCTGGCATAAGCGCATCACCCGAGGGGGATCCAGGAACACCGCCGGTGGATCCGGCTGGGGGTCCAAAGTCCCGGAAAGGGGCGTGTAGGTCTGAAAACAGGCTACCTTGGTGTCGCCCCAGTGCGGATCGCGAACCCCAGGACGCCCGTCGTCGGCTCGCAGTTGAAGCTTCCCCGCATCCAGGTGGATCGCCGCAACCTGCGGTGGCTCGCGGTAGCGGGATTCCATCTGACCCGCCTTCAGGGCGGCCACCTCCGCATCCCGTTGGGCCGCCCGCTCTCGCCCCAAACGCTCGGTGATTCGTTCCACATGTCGGGCGCTGATCGGCAACTCGGCCAACTGTTCCAACGCCATACTGGCCACCCGAAAGGAGGGTTCGTTGCCCCCGGCGTATTCGATCTTCTGGAGCAAACGCGGACTGTAGCCTTCCGTGCCAACCGTCAGCCGTTCATCCAGCAGGGAAAAAAACTTTCCGGCATCGCGGGCAACGCCGGGCCGCCCGTTCGTATTCAATCTTGCCTCGACGGCTCCGAAACTCTCGGACCTCCAACTCGGCCTGCTCCGGCGAATCGTACCGCACCGGTCCTCCGCACAACGGGCAATCCACCTGGGCCTCCGGGTCAGCCGCCTCGTCCAAGGCCAGATGCTCTTCGAGCAGCCACCGGGCCAGGGCATCGGTCGTCTCACAGGCCCGGTCCTCTCGTTCGGTGAAGGTGACCAACCCGTTCTGCCCGTCCGTCCCGAACATCTGCTCGAAGGCCGCCTCCGCCCGATCGAGGAACTCCCGCCGCAACTGCTCCATCTCCCCCGCTGATCGCTTCCGTGCCATGATTGATCCTCCCTGATCCGTGCTTCGGGACATCCATGTCCCGCTCCCGCCTCAAGTGACCCCCGAGTATCGCCCCATCCAGCCCCCGCAACAACGGTCGTGCACCCGTGTGCCGGTGGTTTGAGGTTGGTGCTGAGCTACCTGGTGAGCAGTGGCGTCACCTGTTAGTTGTGGATGGTCCCCAGTTCGACCGGGCGGGTGTTCTGCCCGGTAGGATCCCAGGTGATCGGGCCGGTGACTCCCGGCCAGGGTGACAGTTCGGCGGCTGCGTCGCGGATGCGGGCCCGGTTGAGGCCGCCCCGGCG
>JAGLWJ010000706.1 GCA_023133475.1 Phycisphaerae bacterium
GTCAATCTCGGGCAGGAGAGTGAAGGGAATCCGCCCGCCCGCCACCAGACCGCCCACCAGCACCGCACACGCTACCGCCACACACAAAGTCACCCCGCGAGCGTGCAAGGCCCGTCGGCAGAAAGGGCGATACACGTGCATGATTACCCGGTCGATCCCCCGTTCGATACGTTCGCGGGCCGCCGCCCGCCGGCGTCTCAGCGTCGCCCCTGCGGAACCCGACGGCTTGGGGTGATGCAGGCAGTGCCGCAAGTGGGACGGTAGAATGCAAAACGCCTCGACGGCGGAGAACACTACGGCAGAGATGACAACGACCGGCATCACCGCGATGAACTTGCCCATGATCCCCGCCACAAACAGCAGCGGAGCGAAGGCCACAATCGTGGTGGCGGACGAACCCAGCACCGGCAGGGCAACCGCGCCGGCGCCATTGATCGCTGCCAGCCCCGGGGTGTCACCCTGCGACACACTGCCGCGGAAACTGTCCGCAATGACAACGGCGTCATCCACGATGATCCCCGAAACCATAATCAGCGAAAACAACGTGAGCATGTTCAACGTTTGGCCGGTGAAGTGCATCACGATCAGCGCCCCGGCGAACGAGACCGGAATGCCCAATGCCACGTAAAGCGAAATGCGAAAGTCCAAAAACAGCGCCAGCACAAGCACCACCAGACCCATGCCCAAAACGGCGTTCTCCAGCAGCATGTCGATCCGGGCCTGCACTTCGCGCGAAGTATCGCCCCATACCTCGATATGCATCCGCGCGGGCAGTTCCGCCTGTTTGTGCGTCACGTAAGCGTGCACGGCTGACGCGATGGTGGCGGTGTCCTCGGCGGTGGTCTTGAAGACTTGCAGGACCGCCGCCGGTTGGCCTTGGAATCGACCGGACTTGTAGCCCTCCTCGAACCCGTCGGTGATTTTGGCGAGTTGGTTCAGCTTGATCAGGGTGCCGTCCGGCCTGGCGATGGCCGCCAGGTCCTCGAACTCCCGCGCCGTGTAGCGCTGCCCGACGGTGCGGAGGGTCAATTCTTCGTGGCTGGTCCGTAGCGTGCCCGCCGGCACATCGAGGCAATTCCTGGCCACCACCGCCCGGACGTCCTCCAGCGTCAGCCCGTACTGGAGCAGTGCCTCCTGCGAAACCTCGATGGAAATCTCATAGTCGCGCACCCCGGTGAGCACGACTTGTGAAATGGCTTCGTCGGACAGCAGTTCGTCCTTGATCTCGACCGCCAATTCTTTGATGGCCCGCTCGGGGGCGTCACCGTAGATCGCCACATTGATCACCTGCTCGCGCACCATCATCTCGGCGATGACCGGTTTTTCGACCTCCGGCGGGAAGGTGTCGATCTGCTCGACGCGGTCCTTGATGTCGAGCATCATCAGGCTCGGATCGCGGACGTTCTCCAACAACCGCACGATGATCAGGGCTTTGCTTTCACTGATCGCGGACCAGATTTGCTTGACACCGGGCAGGCCTTCGAGCACTTCCTCGATTTTGGTGCAGACGCCCTGCTCCACTTCCTCGGGGCTGGCACCGGGATAGACCACCTCGATGGAGATACGGTCGAGCGAGAACTCCGGATAGGTCTCGGTGACCAGCGTGCGCGCGGACAGATACCCGCCCACGAGGATGCAGATCATCAACACGTTGGAATAAACGGGATTATGAACGCCGGCGGCGATCAGCCTGCGTAGCCCGGTGAGTGTCAAGTTTGAAAGTTCCTGGTAGGGCGGGTTTTACCCGCCTTCCTGGCATCGCGCGGCGGGTGGAACCCGCCCTACATCGCTAAATGGTGGGTTCCACCTCGCTCCGCGAGGTTCCACCCACCCTACGGCTCAACTGCCCTGAAACCAGCACGGTTTCCACCACATCGCGACGCAGCAAACGCATCCCTTCAACCGCCTTGGGCAAAGGTGAAACCACGATAAGATCACCAGCCTGAAGCCCGGCGGCTGCATCAGCCTGACGAAGAGCCACCAACACCTGATCCCCCACACTCCGCAAAATCGGCACCTGGCGGACGACCAGACGACCTCGGCTGGGGTCTTGCGCATCCGGTTCAAATACATACACATACGAGTCGTCGCGCAGGGTGTGCCGTGGGATAACCAGGGCACCTTCGAGCGGCTCAGTAGGCAGCTCCGCCCGGCAGAACATCCCCACCGAAAGCGGCGGGCGGCTATGCCCCTTGGCCATCTCCAGGCTCCGCATGATGTCGCGAATCTCGACGACGATGTGAGCCGACCGGGTCACCTCGTCCATCCGTTCCAGCCGTGTGATCTTGCCGGCCCAGGAGAACTCCTGCCCGTACAGCGTCCAGGTGATTCGGGCTTCGGGGGCATCGCCCATATCCTGCCCGACAGCCTGAGCAAAAGCCTTCTGGTCCGTCCAGCGCAACTCGCGCGGGTCGATCACCACGGAAACTTCCAACGCTTCCATGTCGGTCAGCGTGGCGATCTGAAAACTGGCGATCACCACCTGCGACTCCTGGGCGGTCACCGAGTCCACCCGGGCGTCAAACGGGCAGTAAATCCTGGTCTTGGCGACGTTCAGTTTAGCCTCGTCCAGTTGGGCCTGCTTGGTTTCCAACAGGGCGGTGGTCTCGTCAATCTGCACAGGGATCAGGTCGAGCCGGCTCTCATACGCAAGCACGGCATCCTGACGGGCGAGCAACCGCTCATGAGCCCGCTCGACCTCCGGAGCCCGACCGCCACCCTGCTCGAACAGGTCCGTTTCGCGTTTGAAGTCGATGGCTGCCAGTTCTTCCTGTTGCCGGGCTAACCCGATACGCTTGGTCAGGTTGGTTTTTTCTTTCTCGTGGCGGCGGAGTTGAGCCTCCAAACGCCGGATTTCCGCCTCGACCTGCCGCACCTTGGACTTGTAAACCCGCCCATCGATCTCGAACAGCAGCTCGCCCTTGGAAATGATGTTCCCCTCCGCCAGATCATCGTGGACCTCGATCAGCCGTCCGCCGACTTCGGGGATGATCTTCACCTGCCGCTTGGGG
>JAGLWJ010000707.1 GCA_023133475.1 Phycisphaerae bacterium
CGCGAGGTTCCACCCACCCTACGGCCTACCCTCCGCACCTGCTTCCACCTCCACAGTTCGATGGCCCGGCACATCCACTATCACCGAAGCATATGCTCGGCACACCGCAGTAACTGCCGCCACACCCGCTAAGCGTGCCACATCCGCTATCGCCCCCACAGGCGCTGAGCAGACATGCCGACCCCGAGATGCACGCGCTATAACCACAGGCACTCCCGTAGCATCCGCTACCATAGCAGGCACTACCCACGCAGACGCTACCCACGCAAGCGCTCCCTACACAGGCGCTGCCGCCACAGGCACTACCCCAGCAGGCGCTGCCCACGCACGCACTCAGACCACAACCGCTGCCCGCACAGGCACTGCCCCCACAAGCACTGCCCAGGCACCCGCTTCCCCCACATCCGCTGCCGATACACCCGCTGCCCCCGCACACGCTGCCCGCGCATCCGCTGCCAAAACACCCGCTTATGGCACAACCACTCGATATGCTGACGCTGAGCGGGTTCCAGAGGATGATCTCACCCGTGGGGTCCATGTGGTTCGACGGCGAGTTGCCGACGTAGATGTAGCGCGTCGGCGAGCACGCCATCGCCGTGGAACTCACCAAACGCCGGGCGCTGAACAGCGGGGACACCGGAGTATCCCCGGCAACTGCACCCAAACTTCCGATGGGCAGGCTGCGCAGAGCATACGCTTCCATGGGGTCCAATGATGTAAACCGGCCGTCTTCCGATGAGTACTCCCGTTCCCGGAAATAGTGCAAGCCGGCTTCACTATCCTCGGTGCGCCCGGCAAATTTGAAGGGATTCCCGGTAGTCTCGCTGACGGCGTAGTCCGCGCCGAAAGCCTCGTAGTCATAGCTGTCCACTACATTGCCCGCGGAATCGGTCAACTGCATGACCGAATTCATCCGCTCCAAAATGTAGCCGTACGTGCCGTCGCCTTCGACCGTGCGGGCGACCAGCGCGTCCGTGTGCCGCCCCAGGGTGTATTTCACCCGCGCGCCGTCCGGCAGGAACTCACGATCAACGTTAAGCCCATCGTACTCGAACACCGTGCCATTGCTGTCCACGTCCGATGCGAGTCGCTTCCCGTCCGGCGAGAGCGTGTACGCGACCGTATGGTCGGCTGTCTGAATGCCGACGAGCCGGTTCTCCAGATCATACGTGTAGGTCACCTGGTCGCCGTCGCGATCCTCGTGGGTCAGATTGCCGTTGGCGTCGTAGGCATAAGTGATGGTGACCCCAGGGCCGCCCGGCGGCATCACCGTCTCGGAAGTCAACTGCCCAATCTGATCGTAGGAGTACGTCGTCTCCGTCCCGTCCTCGGTGGTCATCAACGTGCGGTTGCCCGTCTTGTCATACTCGTAGACGCGACTGTATACGGTCAGAGATTCCGTCTCGTCCTTGCGCACCTCACTATCGAGGCGACCGAAAGCATCATACGTATAGAGGCTGACCGTGCTCGACGTCGCCCCCTGTGGGTCCCGGATGGATTGCACCGTGCGCGTAACGCGCCCGAGCAAATCGTACTCGTGGACAATGCCGGACAAACCCTCAATGCCGCGAGCCGTCGCCTGCGACGTGATGTTGCCGGCACCGTCGTACTCGTATGCCGTCACCACACCGCCGGCCAACTCCGACACAGCCAGTCGCCGTGCCGGATTGTACGCATTCGACTGCACCAGCACCCCGGACTCCCAGACCTCAAGAAGGTTCCCACTCAAATCGTAATTGTAGTCCGTGAGCGTGCCCTCGGCATCGGTCTTGGTGCTCACCCGACCGGTTGCGTCATACGTGTAGGTGTATGTGCGCCCCTCAAGATTGTCCGTGACCGTCAACAGACGCCCAAGCGCGTCGCGACCATAGGAAACGTCGAAACCAGGCGTTGTAACCCTCGTGATCTTGTCGTTCAAATCCTGTTCAATATCAACGGTGACCGGGCCTGGATAGACAATCTGTGTGATTGCGTTACGAAGGTTGAAGGCGTATTGCGTGATGTTCCCCATAGAGTCGGTTCGGCGGGTCATGTTGCCCGCCTGGTCAAAGGCGTAGCTTGTCGTATTCCCCAAATCGTTTGATATCGATTGAAGCTCGCCGATCCCGTTAAAAACCTCCTGAGTCATACGCCCCTCGGCATCGGTCACCGACTGCGGCAGACCGCCGGCGTCCAGGACCGCACTAATCGTCGCGTCCATGGGCAACTCTGCCCCCACCAGTTTCCCCGCCAGGTCGTAAACCTTTGTGACCGCATTCCCCAGAGGATCAGTCTCCGCCTCGACCTGACCGGAACTGGCGTACGTCGTCAGATAGGTGCCCTGGTCGGGCAACGTCATGGATGTCCTGCGACCGTACGCATCGTACCCATAGGTCGTGGTGTCGCCCAGGGGGTTCGCGGAACTGGTCATATTCCCGGCTGCGTCGTATGCGTAGGTCGTGCTCGCGCCGTTCCACTCCACCCGCCGGGTCAGCCTTCCGGGTTGATCGTATTCATTGGTGGTCGTCGCGCCGTTCGGCGCCGTGGTGGTGAGGACCTGACCAATCCCATCGTAGGTCAACAGAGTATCGTGCAGCAGCGGATCGGTTAC
>JAGLWJ010000708.1 GCA_023133475.1 Phycisphaerae bacterium
TCTTCACCACGGGTTTACTGAATATTTACCCGAGAAGGCGGGTGGAACCCACCCTACAACTGATAGCTCCCCCCTCAAACTTCTTCCAACAGGTGCCCCATTTTCTGTTTCTTTGTGCGGAGGTATTTGATGTTGTGCTTGTTTGGCTTGATCTCGATGGGGAGCTGCTCGACTACGGAGATTCCGTAGACCTGAAGACGATTGACCTTCTTGGGGTTGTTGGTGAGCACGCGCAGCTTAGAGATGCCCAGATCGTGACAAATCTGAGCGCCCACGCCATAATCGCGGCGGTCCACCGGGAGCCCCAGTTCCACGTTGGCTTCGACGGTGTCCAGTCCGTTGTCCTGCAAGGCGTAGGCCCGCAGCTTGTTGTGCAAGCCGATACCGCGCCCCTCCTGGCGGAGATAAACGACCGCCCCTTTGCCCTGCTCCTGCACCATCCGCATGGCAGATTGAAGCTGCTCGCCGCAATCACAACGGGATGAACGAAAGACGTGGCCTGTCATGCACTCACACTCGACACGAAGCAGCACCGGCTCGGGGTGTTCGATTGGGTTGCCCTTCTCGTCCAGCTTGCCCACCCCACCGCAGCAGAGTGCCAGATGGGGTTCGGGGTCCACGGGAGAACGATACTCGATCAGGGTGAACTCGCCGTATGGGGTGGGGAACTTGACGGTCTCGCCTCGTTCCACGAACCGCTCTCGCTTCATGCGATACTCGATGATGTCCGCCACGGTGTAGATGTTCAGTTCGTGTTTGGCGGCGAAACTGGTGAGTTGGGGCACGCGGGCCATGGTGCCGTCCTCGTTGAGAATCTCGATCAAGACGCCCATCGGCTTAAGCCCAGCCAGCCGCATCAGATCGACCGAGCCCTCGGTCTGCCCCGCCCGGACCAGGACGCCGCCGTCGCGGGCCATCAGCGGGCAAACGTGCCCGGGGCGAACCAGATCGTCAGGATTACAGTCGTCGCGGCAGGCTACCTCGATAGTCGTACACCGGTCCCGCGCCGACACGCCCGTGGACACGCCGAAGCGGCAGTGGGCATCGATCGGCACGGTGAAGGCGGTTTCAAACGGTGTGGTGTTCTTCGCCGTTTGCAGGTTCAGGTTGAGTTGCTCGCAGCGTTGCCTGGTCATCGGCAGACACAACACCCCCCGCCCCTCCTTGAGCATGAAGTTAATGGCTTCGGGGGTCGCCTTCTCCGCGGCGATCACCAGGTCACCTTCATTCTCGCGGTCCTCGTCGTCCACCAGAATAATCATGCGTCCGGCTTGGAGGTCCTCAAAAGCCTGCTCTATCGGTGAAAACGGTGGTTCTGCCATAATCATCAACCTTTGTTCATCCATGCCAACCATACCAACCATACTTCCGCCCTATTCTATGGCATTGGGCGTCGAGCCCCAAGCCCTGATGATCGTGAAATTGGGCAAAGGAGTGCGGCGGGCTAAATTGGCCCCCAGCGGGGGCGGCGGAATAAAGCCCAGGGTGAAGCGAAGCGGAACCCTGGGTAAGCCGGG
>JAGLWJ010000709.1 GCA_023133475.1 Phycisphaerae bacterium
GTGCCGCGTGATCTGGCAGCCGTACGAACTGCTGTCCATGGAGCTGTTATAGAGCTCGTACGCGTCCGTGGCCGCCACGGCGTTGAGAAACTCGGCGTACTGACCCGCCGTCACCTCGTACTTGCCGATATTGTACGCGTAGTCCACTGCCCCGCAGATGCGATCTGGGCCGTTGCCGCCTGCGCCGAGGCCCGAAAGCTCACCAGCATTCCCGAGGTTACCAACGGGCACGGTTTCCATCACCACATCCGCCTGCACACCGGAGACGCAGGCCAATACCACTGCCGCTACTGTCGCGATTGTCATGCACTTGCGCATTCTCGTCCCATCCTTCAGTCGAAATCCAAATCTCTTGACGCACAAAAAAGAGAGAGCATGCCCACTCTCCAGGCATCTCTCTCTTCCCTGTTAACAAGTTTTCTGGCGGAAGGCGCAGTTACCCCCACCGCCTTCGCCAAGCTACGTTCCATATCCTACCAAATGTTCGCTACGGGCACAAGCACGAGCACGCTATTTTTGAGAGGTGGACAACCACGCAGGCCGCTACAAGTTTATCGACAGCCCAGCACGTGCTTGAAGAACCGAAAGAAGATTTCGATGGCCCAACGATGTTTGTAGATCAACGCGATGATCTCGGGGGGCACGTCCAAGATGTCGGTGGTGATCAGAATCGTTTCGCCTTGGCGGCTCATCGGACCGATATCCTGCCCTACTGCTTGCGGGGATGGCCCGGCAGTTTGATCTCGAAGGATTTGATCTTACGGAACAAAGTGCTGGGATTGATTCCCAGTTCCTTTGCGGCGGCTGTACGGTTGCCGCCATGTCGGCGAATGGCGTCTGCAATATGGATCGCCTCCAGGGCTTTGAGGGTCAGGCCCCCTTCGCTCCGCGGCGGCCTGCAGTCAGAGTCATCGCGGATAGTCGGCGGCAGGTGGCGCGGTTCGATCAAGCCGCCCCTGCAAAGCACAAACGCATGTTCGATGATATTCTCCAGCTCACGCACGTTGCCCGGGTAATCGTGTTCCATGAGAATCGCCAGCGTCCCCTCCGAAACACCAACCAAATCCTTGCTCTGGAGCCGATTGAATTTGTCGATGAAACGCTCCACCAGAAGCGGGATGTCCTCACGACGCTCGCGCAGCTCCGGCAACTTCAGCCGCATCACGTTGATCCGATAGAAGAGGTCTTGCCTGAACGTGCCTTTGTGGACCAATTTGGCGAGGCCCTGGTTCGTAGCTGCCACAACCCGCACGTCCACCTCGACCGATTCGACGGACCCGAGTGGCTCAAAGACCCCTTCCTGGAGCACCCGCAGTAGCCGGGACTGCATAGCGGGCGATATGTCACTAATTTCATCGAGGAAGATGGTTCCATGGTTGGCCTGGGCGAACCGTCCGGGCTTGTCCTGCCGCGCGTCGGTGAACGCCCCCGCCTTGTAACCGAACAGCTCCGATTCCAACAGCGTGTCGGGAAGAGCACCACAGTTGATTGCAACAAACCGCTTGTCCCGGCGGGGCGAGAGGTTATGTATCGCGCGGGCAAACAGCTCCTTGCCTGTTCCGCTGGCCCCTTCGATCAGCACAGTGCTGCTACTGTCGGCGATCTGGGGCAGCAGCTCAAAAAGCTGCTGCATTGGAAGGCTGCGGCCAACGATGTCCGCAAAAGTGTATGTCCCCTGCAACTGCTTGCGCAGCTCCTCGACCATGCTGAGGTCTCGGAACGTCTCCACACCGCCGATGACGTTCCCATCGGCGTCCTTCAGTGCCGCCGCCGAGATACTGATGGGAATCCGCCGCCCCTCGACATCAACGATGTAAATTGTTTTGTTGAGGACGGGGCGTTTGGTTCGCAGGGTTTCCTTCAAGGCGCAGGCGGTTTCGCAGATACTGGCTCTGAAAACGTCGCAACACCTCTGCCCGATAGCTTCGTTGCGCGACGCCCCGGTGATCTGCTCTGCCGTCTTGTTGAAACTTGTGATAATGAAATCGCGGTCCACCGTGAACACCCCATCGGCGATGGAGTCGAGAATGGTGGCAAGCTCATGGGAACCTGGGCCGGAACCGGGATGGTCATAAATCATCGCCTATATTCTAGGTGACTCGCCGTGGAACGCCAACGGAGAAGGCAAGGAATGGAGAATGGAGAAAATGGAAAATGGAAAATGGAAAATGGAAAATGGGGGGATGGGAACGTGATGAATTGAAAATTGAGAATGGAGAATGTGGGCGCTCACAACGGCACCGGGGTATTTAACGGCGACAAGTC
>JAGLWJ010000071.1 GCA_023133475.1 Phycisphaerae bacterium
ACCATAGGCCCGAGCCTGGGCAAGTACAATCGTGAGCAGGGCATGTGGGCGGCGATTTACGGGTTTGGGGCGGTGGCCGTCTTCGTGCTGGTCTACTACCTTTTCGCCGGATTGATTACCAACGTGGCGCTGATACTGAACCTGCTGTTCGTGCTGGCGGTAATGGCGACGTTGCAGGCGACGTTCACGCTGCCGGGCATCGCGGGCTTGATCCTGACCGTGGGTATGGCAGTGGACGCCAACGTGCTGATCCTCGAGCGGTTCCGCGAGGAGCGCAATCGCGGTCTGGGGCTTAAAAAGGCGTTGCGGCTGGGATATGAGAAAGCCTTCAGCACCATCATCGATGCCAATGTCACCACGCTGATCACCTGTGTGATTCTGGGCTATGTCGGTAGCGAGGAGATCAAGGGTTTTGCGATGACCTTGGGGTTTGGCGTGGTCACCAGTATGTTCACCGCGTTGTTTGTGACCCGCTTGATTTCCTTCACACTCATCGATGCCGGGTTGGTGAAGAACATCCCGATGTTGCGTTTGATCGGTCAGCCGAACGTTGATTGGCTCAGTTTGCGGCGGATATTCTGGCCCATCTCGCTGGTGATCGTCATTGGCGGCGGGGCGTTCTTTGTGAACGAGTCGCTGTACAATAAGGAGGCTCTGTACGACATCGAGTTCCTCGGGGGGACCAGTGTGCAGATCGAGTTGAAGCCGGGCATCGAACTGAACGACGAGGAGATTCGCCAGCGGGTGACCTCGTCGGACCCGAACTCGGCGGCGAGTTGGCTTGACGGCGCCGCCGACCGTCTGGCGGCTGCGACGGTAAGTGGTGATGCCGCGGCGGGTCGTTTCAGGGTTGCCGGCGACGGTTTGTCGCCCGACCAGGCAGGGGCAATGATCCGGGCCACCTTCGAGAACAAGCTGGCCAGAAACGGCCTGTCCGGCGATGGTGACATCCTGGTGGTGGACACCAAGAGCGAAGCGGAGGTCGATCTGGACGCTTTCAAGATTGCGGTGCAGGAGGCTGCCGAATACGCACGCAAGGCTGCGGCGAACCTCTCGAACGCCAAGGTCCAGACGGTGGCGGCCTTGAACGAAAGCGGGGAGGAAGCTGTCGGCGGGTTGGCATATGAGCTGGTGACGGTGGAGACCTCCAAGGACCTGGTGCAAACGGCGATCATGGCGGTTCTGGGCGACGATCTGGCGGTCGAGCGACCGATTCAGTTCACTATGGTAATCAATCCTGCAACCGGGATGGAGTACTTCCCCATCGACGAGGACGTCCGCTACCTTGACGCCATCCCCGAATGGGGCAAGGCGGTTGGCGAAGAGGCCCACTACTCGGAGGTGCAGAGATACAAGGGCGGCGTTGCCATGGTGTTCACCGGCCTCAAGCCCGCCCAGAACATCTCGGGGTTGGAGCGGCGTATCCGTGAGATTCGCCTGCTGCCGGAGTTCGAGGGGTTCCAGTGGCGCAACTACAAGTTGTTCGGGCTGGGCCCTGCCACAGCGGAGGATGGTGGACAGACCTACGAGAAGGTCGCCATGGTTGTCGTGGACCCGACGGTTGCGTGCTACGACGACCACGACAAGTGGGAGGACGCATTGGCCAAGACCGAGTTGGAGCAGGCCAGGCTGGCTCTTTCCAGCGAGAAGTCGTTGCGTAAAGTGGTGCAGTTCGCACCGACGGTGGCAGCCACCGCCCGCACCAAGGCGGTGCAGGCGATTCTGCTGGCATTGGCGGCGATTGTGGCTTACATCTGGTTCCGGTTCGGGAACATGCAGTTTGGTCTGGCAGCCATCGTCGCCCTGGTCCACGACGTGAGCGTGCCGCTGGGTCTGATGACCTTGCTGGACGTGCTGGGCGTTGCCACCCTGCGCATCGACATGCCCGTGATCGCGGCGTTTCTGACCATTATCGGCTACAGCCTTAACGACACCATCGTGGTTTTCGACCGGATTCGTGAGAACCGCGGCAAGCTCACCCGCCTGTCGGCGGGCATGATCAACCAGAGCATCAACCAGACCCTGGCGAGAACTGTGCTTACCTCGACGACCACGTTCATTGCCGTATTCATCATGTTGATGCGTGGTGGCCCGGGCATGTATGGTTTTGCCTTTGCCATGACCATTGGTGTGGTGTCGGGCACGTACAGTTCGTTGGCTATTGCCGTGCCGCTGGTCTATCGCCCCAAGGTGCTACACGTGGTCATCTACGTGTTGATTGCCCTGGCTTTGTTGGGTCTGGTGGCGCTGCTCGGCGCCAGTGCCATGCTCATGGCCATCGTGGCCCTGATCGTCGCGGCGCTGCTGATCGGCGTGATTGTGGTGGAAACGCGGACGGATCGCAGCCAGATGGCCCCAACCACCGCGTAGGGCTGGTTTTATCCGCCTTCTTCGCTATGGCGGGTGGTGGGTGGCGGGTGGCCCATCGCTTTAGCGGTGGGGGACACGAATGGTTCATCCGAGCACCGCCGGGTCCCGTAGCAGCCTGGGCGTTTGACACTACCGTACCGCC
>JAGLWJ010000710.1 GCA_023133475.1 Phycisphaerae bacterium
TACCGCGACCGTAAGGGAGCGGCATCGGTCTCCCACTCCGTTCGCCGGTCTTCCGGACCGGCGAAACGGGATGGGGCATCCGCATACGCTGGCCTTGTCCCCGGCCACGCCCACGCCCGCATCCACGACCGCCGCATCGCACCGGTCCTGTTCCGTCGCCTCGCGGCATGATCAACCTTCTTTCCGCTGGGCCGCCTCGAGTTCCGTGATTCGTTTTTTGATCTCGTTCAGCGTGCCTTCAAGATACTCCGCCTGGGTTTGGAGTGCTTGCACTTCCTGCTCACCCGAAGGCGCTGCGTAATACGGCGCGGCTCCGTAAACGGGTGGTGCGACGGGAACGCCCATCGAATAGTGCCCGTAGCCCCATCCGCGGCCTCGCCCCCATCCGCGCCCTCGGCCCCATCCTCGGCCCATGCCCCAACCTCGTCCCGGCATCGGGTTCATGTAGCCGGGCACTTGGAACCCGGCGCAGTAACCTGCACCTCTGCCCGTCATCGGTCCAAACCCCATCGGTCCAGTTGCATCTCCACCTGGCATAATATTGTTCCTTTTTCAGAATGTCCTGGAATTCGTTTTACCTGCTACTTCCACGTCCGGCGCCGCCCTGTCTCTGGCCACGACCGGTGCCGCCGCCGCGATCGCGTCTGGGCCGTTGACCTTGTCCGCCGCCACCGGCGCCTTTGTTTCCGCTCTTGCAAGGGCCCAGACCTCTGCCGGTCCCGGAACCCTGCCCTCCCGGCCCTGTGCCGTCACGATTTGGCATCATCATTCTCCTTTACGCGCCATACGACGCACCACAAATTTGTAGCGCAGGCATCCTGCCTGCCATCCTTTTGCAGGCTGGGAGCCTGCCTGTCTGGCCATGAGAAGGTGTTCACATTCGTCACCTAAACCCAGTGCCCCTCCACATTCGGCTTGCTGACACATTCGAGCCGACCAGCCTTAAGTTGCTCAACAGCATCGCTCGCCGATCCGGTCGCGCCGATATACATCTTGACATTGCCTGCTTGGAGGGTTGTGAACGCTTTGGGGCCAACGTTCCCGGTGATGATGGCATCCACACCCAGGCTCGCAACGTTCTGAGCCGCCTGAATACCGGCGCCCTGAACGGCATTGAGATTCTGCGTGTTGTCATGTGTCGCAAACTCTCCAGTATCGGTGTCAACCACGATGAAGAACTTGGCTCTGCCAAAGCGTGGATCGACTTCGCCGGCCATATCCGGCCCCTGTGACGTGACAGCCACTTTCATATCGAGTCTCCTTGTCTGTTGAATCCATGCCGGCCGCCGCGATGCCGATGTCGAAATCGCCGGCGCCGACCGCAGCAACCAGGCATCAGGAACGTCTCGTCTGTTAATCGCCCCGATGCAAATGCCTGGATGATCTCTTCCACCGTCCCGCACGTGTGCGGAATTACCCGTACTCCCGCGGAGACCAGCATAGCCTCAAGCGGCATGGAGATCGCACCGCAGATCAGCACATCCACGCCAAGTTGCGTGACATGCTTCGCTCGAGCCATGAGCTGAGTTTCCTCGATAGCTGCTTCTTCACGGCTAATTTCACGGTCGCCCTCGAGCGTCACCACCAAAAGCCGCTTTGCGACATCGAAAACGGGCGACACCCGACCGGTCCATGTTGGAATAGCAACTTTCATCGTTTAGATAAGTAGCAAGAAACGTGCCATACGAGGATTCGGCAACGATGTGTGCATAACCGATGATGCACAAAGGGGTTATCGACGCTAAGCTTTGGGGCGAGCGACAGGGGGTGCTTGCAATATGCAATGCCTGGCAGGCAGCCTTGTTGCAAAATGCAACACTTGCCCCCCAGGCGTAGGGTGGGTGGAACCTCGCGGAGCGAGG
>JAGLWJ010000711.1 GCA_023133475.1 Phycisphaerae bacterium
CCTCTCGACCGATAGTTATGGAATCCCCGATCTTACCTGCTGTGATGGGAGCGAACTTCTGGTGTACGCCACTCAGGTCTACGCCGGTTACACCCTTGCCAATGACGGCAACCAGGCATTTGAAGGTGACGAGGGCCAGGGCTACACAGGCGGTTTCGATGACAGCAACACCAGCGGCGTTCCGGTTGACGTTCTTACCGGTTTGGAGATCGGCATCCCGCTTGCGAAGATTGGCTATGGGATGGCGGAAAACGAGGGATTCAACATTTTCGTCGCTCAGATGCCGAATGGATGTAGTGCGCCACGAGGTCAGTTCAGCAATCAGACGCTTCCGGCGGCGGATGAGGCTGCCGGATTCTGCGATCCTCCGCAGATGTTCCCGTTGCGTGCGGACATGAGCAGTTTCACTTCGGTTCACTCGGTGGCCCAAGTTTCGGACCTGCCGGCCTTCGGTGGTGTTGCCGACGGCGTGATCGTGCCCGCCGACTACAGCGGGGCCGCCGACGAGTTGCAGACCTGCCCGGTGGCTGATTCTGTTGTGGACGGCACTGTTTCGCTGGTCCCCGATGCCATCCAGGGCGAGGACGTCACGGTGTGGTACGTCTCGACCAATGGCCCGCTGGAGGGGTCTGCCGAGGTTTACCTGAACTACGATTTCGACGACGCGGCGACGCCGTACGCCAATCGCGTGCTCATGGTTGCCACCAACGGGCTGACCGGGTCGGAATGGATCGCCACGGTGACGATGGACACCGGAGCCTTGCAGTTCGACGTGTACTTTGACGACGGCGTCACCACGGATGATAACACCGGGCAGAACTGGCACTTTGCAGTCGGCAGGGCGGCGACAGGCCCGGCGGTGGTGATTGTCCCCGATCCCGCTACGGCTGGGTTGAATGTGACGGTCACCTACGATCCGATCGGGCGGGTTCTGGAAGGTGCTGATGCCGTTTCGATCCACTACGGGTTCAACAGCTGGTCTTCCGGGGTCACCGATGCGGAAATGACCCGGCAGACTGACTGCACCTGGGAGGTTACGTTCCAGGTGTCTGACCTCGCCGGCGGCCCACAGGGGTTGTCCATGGTGTTCTTCGAGCCCGGCGGTGCGTGGGACAACAACGATGGGAACAATTGGCACTTCGAGGTGACTCCGCAGGGCGAGCCGCCGTTTAACATGGATGGTGAGTTGGATTCCTGTGCCGTGTTGGTGGCCATCAACGGTGACGGCACCCGTCATCTCTATGCCGGGCTGCTGGACGGTTGGCTTTATGTCGCCACCGAAGCCGCCCAGGCGAACAATGACCACTTCATCTTCCTGTCCACCAACGGCCCGGTGGCCCAGACTCCGGCTCCGTGGGGCAAGTCGGGCACGGTGGGTGAGCACGACGGGTTCCTGGCTCAGGAAGTCGGGAACGGCTGGAACGGCTGGCAGGACGGGCTTGACGGGCTCAGCGGCCCGGCGAGCATGGACAACGACGTCCTGGAAGGCCAGATCAACCTGGCTACCCAGTTTGTTAACTACCCGAGCACGATCTTCATGGCCATGGGGGCCTGGGGCAACGACAACGAAGATCCGCTACGTCCGGAACTCCAGATTCCCGAGGGCAATGGTGACCTCAACATCGATGCCGACGAGTACATCGAAGTGACGCCATCGTTGGATCCCGATCCGGCTGACTTCGACGAGGACTGCGATGTCGACCTGGTTGATTACGCCGCGTTCCAGGCCTGCCTGAACGGCCCGAATAACCCACCGGCTGGCGGGTGTGCCGTGGACGCTGACTTTGACGACGATGGTGATGTCGATCTGAAGGACTTTGCCGAGTTCCAGGTGGCATTCACCGGATAGTCAGTCCGACAGAACGTATTGAACCTGGTTTGCCAGGGTTTTGACGCCCCGCCGGTCGAGAGGTCGGCGGGGCGTTTTCCATGTCCGTAACGGCACCAGGGTATTTAGCCCGCATTTCTCACACCGCAGAGAGC
>JAGLWJ010000712.1 GCA_023133475.1 Phycisphaerae bacterium
GCACCTCGCCGTTGTACCCGCTGGAATTCCTGCAGGGGACAAAATAGATATATCGGCCGTCGAAAACGCCGCCTTGGTATCCGGTGGGATTGTTGCCCACACCATGGGAGCCGGGGGCATACACAGCCCAGGATAAGGCAGCAGAAAATGACCCCTCTGTGTCGTAACGTAGCACCTCCCCATTGTACGAGCTGCCGTTATGGTAAGGTACGAAATAAATGTATCGGCCGTCGAAAACAGCGTCGGAATACCCATCGGAGTCGCTGCCAACGCCGTTGGCGCCGGCGTCGTACGTGGACCAGGACGAAGCAGTGGAAAAGTTGCCGGTTGTGTCGTAACGCAGTGCCTCTCCGTGGATTGAGCTGCCATTATTCTCAGGCGGGAAGTAGACGTATCGGCCGTCGAAGGCTCCGCTGGCATACCCGTCGGGATCGGTGCCCACGCCATTCGCCCCGGCATCGAACGCCGCCCAGGAGGACACATCGGAAAAATCCCCGTCCGTGTCGTAGCGCAGCACCTCACCGTGGCGTTCGCTGCCGTTATGCATGGGCACGAAGTAGGCGTATCGACCGTCGAAGACACTGCCCTGATACCCGTCAGGGTCGGTGCCCACACCATGGGCCCCGGCGTCGTACGTCGCCCAGGAGGAGGCGTCCTCGAAGCCCGCACCCTGCCCGGCGGCGATCTCCTCATCGTCGGGGATGCCGTTGCTGTTGCAATCCGACCAGTACTGCTCGTACAGGTCGAGCACCTCCTCCGCACTCAACGCCCCATCGTAGATGCGCATTTCATCGATGATGCCCTCGAATTGATAGCTTGCCCCACTCCGACTTCCAATAGTGCACGTGCCACTCACACTCCTTGGTGAAGTTGCCCCTCCTCCATCGTAAGCCCCATTCAAGTAGAACGAGGCTACGCTCGGCGTACGGACGAGCACGATAAAACTCCAGGCATCCACGTCAAGGTTGGTATTTGAAAACAGCAGATCGCCTTGGTAGGTGTACTGGGATATCCTGTTGCCTTCCGCACCCGAAGATCGGTATTCGATATTAAAGTTGCCTGGCTTGTCCAATATCATCTGTATCTGCGATGAAGCATCGGTATAAGGGCGCATCCAGGCAGTAACCGTGAATGTAGTGGATGTTGAAATCGGGACACTGACGTAATCACCACCGCCAAACTCCAGCGCGGAACCCGATATGCCGTCAGCCCAGCTTGCATTGTAGATCGTGCCGTGATTCCCATACCCGGAAGAATCGTGAGCCGTATCGCCATCATTCTCATCAAAGCTCCAGTAGGCGATCAAGCCCGCTCGTCCGCCGGCGGCATCAGCCGGAGTGCCTGCAATTGCCAACGAAGTGCAAAAGAGGGTTGCCAAAACCAGGGTTCCACATCGTACAATAGTGCTTCGGGTGTTCATAATGTAGCTCCTTTCCCGCTATATCAGCGCAGTAGGGCGGGTTTTACCCGCCACCGTCAAGTGACATACAACGCCATCGACGGTGGG
>JAGLWJ010000713.1 GCA_023133475.1 Phycisphaerae bacterium
AGCGAGGTGGAACCCACCAACCGATGCATTGGGTGGCACAAAGGCGGGTGGAACCCGCCCTACGTTTGATCGGTATCATGCAACCATCGTTGTGCATCGAGGTTTCATCAGCGTCAGAGCCGACGCTTAACTTGCTGGCGGTTGGCGACTTTTGCGTTCGCACCCCGCCGGCAAAGCGTGCGTTAGCCGAGCAGCCAGGCCAAATATACAGCGCGGAAGTGCTCGATACCTGCAACGACAAAGACGTGTCCATGGTCAACCTCGAATGCCCGCTGAGCGAGGCGGGGTCGCCGATCCTCAAGTCAGGCCCAGCCATCCGCGGATGCCCGGAAATCGTTGACGCACTGCGAACGGCGAAGTTCGACGTGGCAGTCATGGCCAACAACCACATTCTCGACCACGGCGCCGAGGCGATGTTCGCCACCCGAGAGATGTGCCAAAAGGCAGGGTTGCAGACGCTCGGGGTGGGAGCGAACCTGGAGGAGGCTGAACGCCCGTTGGTGATCGAGGTCAATGGGTTGAAACTGGGTTTGTTGGCTTTCGCCGAGCAGGAGTTCTCCTGTGCCACTTCGGTGTCGCCTGGGGCGGCGCGGCTGGACCCGGTGTTGGCTGGTCGAGTCGTGCGGCAGACGAAGGATCAGGCAGACCTGGTGGTGGTTAACGTTCACGGGGGAAATGAATTCCACTTTGCACCCAGCCCGAGAATGCAATTGTGGTATCGGTTCCTGGTGGATTGCGGAGCCGACGCGGTGATCGGGCACCATCCCCACACGGTCCAGGGCGTCGAGGTTTACAAAGGGGCACCGATTCTCTACAGCCTGGGGAACTTTGTGTTCGACAGTTCCGGGCTGCTGCCGCCGTGCTGGTATGTGGGATTGATCGCCAAACTGAGGCTCGGGGCCGGCGGCGTTCACCGAGTGGAATTGTGCCCGACCGTGCAATCCCAGAACGGAGGAGCACCGCACGTCGCCCTGTTGAAGGGTGACGCGGCTGAGCAGTTCGCAGCCCGGCTGCAACGTCTGAATGAGATCGCCGGAGACCAGGCCATGGTCCGGGAGTTGTGGGAATGCTTCTGTTATGATCAGCGGGCGGGGTATTGTGGGCGATTGCTGGCTGGTGCGGGGGTCACCCCAGCCCGGCTGAGCGGGTTGGTCAAGGGCGGCATCAAGTATGTGGCGCCACATTACCTGGGTGCTGCGTTGTCAGGAGCGTTGGGGCGTTATGCTACGGGGAAAAAGACCCGACAAGCAGTGTTGGCGCAGCTTTGCAACCTGCTGCGTTGCCCGGCCCACCACGAGTTAATGACCACAGCCCTGGAAATGGAACTGGGCCAACAACGCCCGGACCCAAAGGTGTGGGCGGAATACGAGGAACTGATCCGGGCGTGCCGATAAGGGTGCACAGCCGGAATGGAGGTAAGCATATGGAACAATCTACCGGCAAGGCGGGTGATGCGTCGGGGGGCGATGGCTTACAGGCTCCGCAACGGGCACCCACCCCGACGAGCACCGCTGAGGAGTCGTTTCGCCCCATCTTTATCTGTGGATGCCAGCGCTCCGGCACCACGGCGTTGGCGGTCATGTTCGACCGCCACTCGCATATCGCGGTCCCACGCGAGACCCAGTTTTTCTGCGATTTTGCGAAGAACGACCGCCGCAAAGGACTGCCCCAATCGCACCAGGGCCTGCTGTCACGGGCGATGGAGCACTACTACATAAGCCGGGTCGGCGTGAGCCATGACGAGGTGCTGAGCGCATTTGGCAGATACGACCCCACCTACACAAACCTGCTTCGCGCAGTTCTGGAGTGCTACGCCCGTAAGCAAAACAAGGGGCGCTGTGCGGAAAAGTCCTGTGCCCATCTGACCACCGCTCGTGAAATTCTCGATCTCTGCCCCCAGGCGCGAATCATCTGCATCGTGCGAGACGGAAGGGACGTTGTGCGCTCTCTCAGGAAAGTGGCGGTGCACTGGAAGACTTCCCAATCCGTGCCGCGGCTCTGTCACCACTGGAATTGGTTCGCGCGAATCGAGCAGCGGCATTTGCGGGAACTTCCCGCCGGCTCCTTCACGATCGTCAAATATGAGGACCTGATGACCCATCCCGAGCGTGGGCTGAAGCGTCTTTGCGAGTTCATCGGCGAGGAGTTTGAGCCGGCACAGACGCAAGGCACCTCGTCGGCGGGGCCGGTTCAGGAGTGTGAGGCCCAGTGGAAAGCCAAAGCCAAAGACGCCCCCGACCCCAAGCGGGTGGCGGCTTGGCGCCGCTGTGACGATCCGGAACTTATCGCCCAGATGAATTACTACATGGGCGGCATGTTGCGTCAACTGGGGTATCCCGATACCGCCGTCTCTGGAATCTCGTTGGTCAAGCGTTTGAATTGGGCGATTCGCTATTTCCCCTACCGGCGTGGTGTTTTCCCGGTGGCGCTGTGTGTGAATCGGGTGTTGAGATCGGTGTTGTCTTTGCTGGGCCGCCCCAAGACGCCGCAATCGGCTCCCGAGCCTGACGAACCCGATTCTGCGTGAAACACAACAGACACGTAGGGCGGGTTCCTCAATTATGGGTCAAGCCAACCGCATCATCCTGAACGCCCTGTCGAACTATGGTTTGACCATCATCACCATGGCCAGCTCCATGGTTATGGTGCCCATTGTGGTGCGAGACCTTACCCGGGTTGGCTACGGGGTTGCAGCGGTGGTGATGGCGGTTCTGGGGACCTTCGAGCTGCTTTCCAACCTGCTGGGCCGGGCGTTGCAACGCCACATTCCGCAGGACTTGGCCGGCAACACTCCGCAACGTGTCAATCAGACCTTTAACACTGCGCGGCTTGGGCTGATGTTGATAGGCGTGCTTGGTGCACTGGTGGTCTGGGTGCTGGGGTCGTGGCTTTTGGAGGACCCCCAGGTTAGCGACGCCATGATTGCCGACGGGCAACATGCCTTTTTGTTGCTGATTGTCTGGTTGGTGTTTGCCTTTCCGTTGTGTGCCTACCAGAAGGGCCTCGAAGCCATCCAGCGCTACGACATGATTAGCGCTTATCTGGGGGCGGTCACCCTGGTGCGGACCGTGGCGGTGATCGTCATCTTCGTGCTGGGCTACGGAAGCATCACGGTGCTGATTGGGTCGTACCTGGTTGCGACGTTGATCTGCTTTTTGCTGTGCCGCAGGTTGTTCCTCCGCCTGACTCCGCAGGTGAAGGTGTCGCTACGGATGGTGGATGGTCGTGCGGCGCGGACC
>JAGLWJ010000714.1 GCA_023133475.1 Phycisphaerae bacterium
GATACGGACTTCAGCGACAACGAATACACCACGGCGGCCGGCGACAACCTCAACGGCGGCAAAAGCCCCGGCAGCCCGATGTCAAGCCTGCGGGCGCTTCTGGCTGCCTACGACCTGGATGCGGGCGACACGGTCTATGTGGATGCAGGCACATACGCACAGGTGGGCAACATCATCCTGACCTTTGATGACGCTGGTGTAACGATTCGCGGCCCTGAGGGTGAAGGTCACTCGGCGGTTCTTGATCGGAGCAACACGGCTTGGGGCAGTTACGTATTTGAGTTGTTGGATGCCGACGGTGTAACGCTGGATCATCTGGATATGACCGGGGGGTATCACGGCGTGTACGCTGGTGAGGATTCTGACAGTGATGACGTGACAATCAGCAACAGCCGTGTACATGAGAACGACCATGCCGAGATCTATCTACTTTCGGGCAATGACGATGCGGTGATTGTGGGTAACGAGGTCTTCGATCTGTCATATTACAGCTACGGCAATGGCATCGACGTGGCGGGCGACAACGCGATGGTCACCGGCAACGTGGTATACGACAATAGTAATGGCATCAACGTCACCGGGGACGGCTCGACGGTCAGTGGTAACAGTGTCTACGGCAACGAAGGAGGGATCTATGCCTATGGCGATTCCGCCCGTATCGTGGTCAGCAACAACGAGGTGTTCGATAACAGCAGTACAGGTATATATGCGTACCGTGACGTGCTGGTGACGGACAACACGGTCTATGGCCACTCCGACTCGTGGGACACGGGGATCTATCTGAGATACGGTGCCAAGGCCTTGCGCAATGTAGTACACGGCAACTACAACGGCATATGCGCCTACGACGACGGCGTTGTCACTGAGAACCGTGTTTACAACAACAGCAGCGTCGGCATCCTGGCATATGAAGACAGTGATGTGCGAGGCAATGCGGTCTACTCCAATTCGATCGGCATCCAGGGCGAGAGAAGTGGAAGTTATGTTTTCCACGGGCTGATCGAGAACAACCTGGTTTACGCCAACAGCAACCATGGGATCGTGATTGAGGGTGCCGGCACGTACCAAGGCAGCCATACACGTCTGATCAACAACACGGTGTACCAGCCTGTTGGTGATGCAGTGCGGGTCCGACAATACAGTAGTTGCTACGCAAGCCGGGACGTAGAGTTGCGGAATAACATCCTGTGGGTGGGTGTCGGCTATGCCATCTCCGTTGACAGCAACAGTCAGCAGGGATTCGTAAGCGATTACAACCTGTTATATACCAGCGGCACGGGAAGGCTGGCGAATTGGGGCGGTGTCGAGTTCACGGATCGTGTGGACTGGTTCTACGAGTTGGGCCTGGACGCCCACAGTCTGGTGGCAGACCCACAGTTCGTGGACTTCGATGGTTCGGACGACATCCTTGGTTTTGTCATGGCACCAATCGGATCGGCGCAGATTATCGACGACGGCGAGACGGGCTTCAGCCTCAGCGGGACGTGGAGCGATGTCAGTGGCGACGGTGGTTACGATGACGACTACCAGGAGAGCACAGCCCCCGACGGTGTGGCCAGTTGGACGTTCAGCGGTCTGACGCCGGGTTCGACCTACCAGTTGGCGGCGACGTGGCGTGGGCAATCCGGCAATACCCGTGAGGCGTGGTACCGGGTGTACGAGGAGGGGACGGTTGTGTCGCGGCGGAAGGTGGACCAGTACTACGCTCCTGAGGACTTCACTGACGGCGGCGTGGACTGGGAGGCGCTGGGTTACTTTGAGGCAAGCGGCAGTACGCTGGAGGTCCGTCTCTCCGGCAGCTCAATCGGCCGGTTGATTGCCGATGCGGTTAGGTTGCAGCAGATAGCCGGT
>JAGLWJ010000715.1 GCA_023133475.1 Phycisphaerae bacterium
TGCGATCTCCGCGCCCTCTGCGGTATGAAAAATCCGGGATAGGGCAACTTGCAAACGGGGTGCGTTGGTGAATGCTCGCTTTCTCAAACATGTGTTGCTGGTGGCAGGCTGTGTGCTCTTTCTGCTGACAATCGTGTGGCCGACAGTTGCGCTGTTGGCACGTTGTGCCCTGGACGCCCAACCGCCGCGTGGTGGGTGTGTGATTTCAGCCCGGCAGTGGGCCCTGCTGGGCAAGAGTGTCGCGGTGGCTGCCGGGGGGATTGGGGTTGCTCTGATAGTTTCACTTCCCGGTGTTTACGTGGTCGGGCGGCTTGGGCGACTGTCGCACCGCCCGGCGGTCGGTGCCCTGCTGGTGGGGTCGCTGCTGTTTTCGCCGATGGTATATGTTTTCGGATGGCAAAAGCTGTTGCCGGCGGATTTCCCCGGGCAGATTCAGTGCGTCGGGGTGTGGGCGTTGTGGTCCTATCCCATTGCCGCCCTGCTGATCGGGACGGGCTGGTCGCGCGTAGGCCGGGGTGCCTACGAGGCGGCACTGCTGGATATGTCTCCCGCCACCGCGTTCGTGCGGGTTGTGCTGCCGATGTTGCGGCTGCACGTCGTCACGGCGTGCATGATTCTGTTTGTTATCTTCCTCGGCGAGTACAGTGTGCCACATGCCTGCGGCATGTTGGTGTATTCGACCGAACTACTGGGCTGGTCGGAGGAATCCCCTTACGCCATCGACACGCTGTGGCGGTCCCTGCCGCTGATCGGTTTGATCCTGGTCGCCCTGCTGGCTGCACGTGGTGCCTGGAAGCGGGGTGTTGCGGACGAACAACCGGTCGAGGGCACTGGTGTCAAAAGCACGTCACCGATCCTGCTGCTGCTTGCCGCGGGTTGTTTTGTGGTCTCGGTGTTGCTGCCGCTCACGGCGTTAGCCGTCAACCTCAAATCGCCGGCGGTGATGGGAGAGGCGTTGCGCACTTACGGCGGCGAGTTGGCACAGTCGTTGGCGGTGGCGGGGCTTAGTGGGTTGTTGGTGACGGGGATGGGGGTCTGTGTGATCGCATACCGCCCGTTACGGCGTGTTGCTTTGGTCTGGGCACTGGGATTCGGGGTGTTGCCCGGTGCGGTGGTGGGTGAAGCCGTCCTGGCGGCTTACCGGAACGTGCCGGTTATCTACGATCACTGGTGTGTGGTAGTGGTGGCTTTTGTGGCGCGATTCGGCTGGATCGGCGTATTGGCGATGATTGCAGCCGTGCGTGCGACACCGCCGGAACTCTTCCGGCAGGCCCGTAGCGATGGTGCCTCTGAAACCAGCATAGCCTTGCGTATTTGCGCCGCGTTGTCGTGGCCGACGTTGCTGTTTGGAGCCTGTCTGGCGGCGGCGATGTCGCTTTGCGAGTTGCCCACCTCGGCGCTGGTTCGCGTGCCGGCTCTGGGGCTCATTGCCCACATCCTGACCGAGAAGTTTCATCGTTTCGAGGACGGCATGTTGATCTCGCTGAGTCTATGGCTGGTGATGTCCGCGCTTCCGGCAGCCATCCTGTTGGCGATGTTGCTCCAGAGGCAAGAGGCAAGAGGCAAGAGGCAATAGGCGGTCAGATGTAGGGCGGGTTCCACCCGCCACTTGCGCTAGGCCCGGCATTTATGCCGGGTATTGGAGTGGTTGTCTTTGCCCCCCAGTAGGGTGGGTGGAACCTCGC
>JAGLWJ010000716.1 GCA_023133475.1 Phycisphaerae bacterium
GTCGGCCATCTGATTCCCATAGGCCCTATCGCATACTGGGCCAACATGTTCTCGGCGGTTTGCGGTGCCGCGGCTGCGGTGGTCACCTATGCCGCCGCCCGCGAGCTGGGGATATCCAAACCTGTTGCGGCAGCCGCGGGGTTGGTTTGGGTCTGGTCACGCTGGTCGTGGTCGCAGAGCGTCATCACCGAAGTCTATGCCCTCAATTCGCTTCTTACGGTTGCGGTGCTGTGGTGCGGACTGCGATGGTATCGGACCAGGAGTTACAAGCCGCTGGTGGCAGCTTCGGTGTTGATGGGATTGGGCATGTGCAACCATCACGTCATCGCTCTGGCGGGTCTGGCGGTGGTGGCCTGGATCGTGCTTTTAGAGCCGAGGCTGGTTTTGCGTTGGCGGCTGGTGCTCGGTTGTATCAGCATGTTCGCGGTGGGATTGCTCCCCTATGCCTACCTTCCGATCCGGGCAAAAGCTCAGCCGCCGATCAACTGGGGCGATCCCTCGACCCCGCAACGCTTCCGGGAACACGTCACCCGAGCACACTACGGTGCCATAGGCCCCATGAAAGTGGCTGACCCCCGCTCGCTCAAACGCCTGGGTCCGCAGGTCGGGTATCTCGCGCAATCGCTCGGTGATGACATGACCTGGTGGTTGGCTGGTGCGGGTTTAGTGGGCTTGGTGGGGTTGGCATGGTGGGACCGGCGTATACTGCTGTTGCTGCTTCTGTGGTTGGCATGTACGGGGTTGCTCTTTGCCCTGTTGGCCAATTACGATGCGGATCGCACCTCTCGCTGGGTGATGCGGGTGTTTCTCATTCCGGTCCCGCTGGGGTTGGCGATTTCACTGGCTTTTCTTTTGGAGCGGCTTTGTGGTCTGGTCAAACGGCGTCTGGGCGACAAGCGCCTGACAGCCCGAGCGGTGGTGGTGGTGTTGATTGTGGCGGCCCCGGTGGTGCAGGTGGCGGCTCACTGGCGGCAGTGCGATTACTCGGACTACTGGTACGCCCACGATCATGCCCGCAATTTGCTCAGCTACATGGTGCACGACGCGATGGTGTTCCCTTCCGGAGATCATACCAGCTTCCCGTTGGTCTATCTGGTAATGGTCGAGGGGCGGCGCCCGGACGTGTTGGTTGCCGACATCTACGGTTACGTCAATCCGGCCCTCTACAAGAATCGCCCCCAGGATTCGCCGCTATCCCCAGCCGCCTGGGTAATCACGCATTCCCATCGACCGGTGTATTACAACACCAAGAGGCCGCCCCCGGTGGACAATGTCAGGTTTGCACCTGCCGGGCTGTTGTACCACCTTCTGCCCGCCAATACGGAGATGCACCACGTGGGCTTGTTGCAAGACACCGACTATGTGAACCTGGAACTGCCCACAGTCGTCGATTTCGGGGCCAGCCACATCATGGTCGATTTTGAGTTCTTCAGAGGTTTGGCTGATCTCCAGCGTGGGGATAAGGATGCGGCTTTGGAGCATTTAAGCCGCGCGGCACAGTTTGGGGCTGGGATCAAGGAGGTCTACAACAATATCGGAAGCGCTCTCGGCGAGTATGGCCACCCTGAGCAGGCCATCACCTACTTCCAGCAAGCCGCCCGGCTTGACTCGCGTTACAAGACGCCCCGTTTCAACCTGTTTCGGACGTTCCAGAACCAGGGGCGCCGGCAGGAGAGCCGAGCCCAATTAGAGGAAATTCTCGCGGCAGACCCGGACGACTGCCGTGCCTACCGCGAGTTAGGGTTTCTTTTGTATTACCAGGGGCACGATTTACGGCAAGCGGCACATTTCTGGCAAGAGTCCCTACGCCGCAACCCGGCTCAGCCGCAAGTCGTCTGCGCACTGGCGGACTACTATCGTCAAGTTTTGCATCCCCCAGCGAGGCATCCCGCCGCGACCAAAACCATTGGCGGCGAAGATCGAGGGAACTAAACCCCCCAATAGGGGCAAATAGGGCAAGGTTACGAATCTGACGGTTGCTCTGCGGTTTCCTGGTTTTTCTGGTTCTTCTTTTTCTTGGCTTGCAGTTCGCAACGGCCGTCAGCCGCCTTGGCCCACAACTGGTAGGCTTCCTTGCGGTTCCCCTTCTTGTATTCGATTCCGGCGTTGATTTTCTGTCGGCGCACAGTCTTATTCGGGCGCGGCATTGCACTTCTCCTCAAAGCATCGACCACCAGGGGCATGCATCGGCGCGCCCCAGCGAATAGCCCCGTAGTGTAGCATCAATGCAGGCACCTCGCAACCACCGAACGGGCGATGTCACAACGGCGGGTGAAACCCGCTACAGCGGATTGTCGCATCTAACCCGGACTTTTCATGAACGCAGAGACGCAGAGACGCAGAGAAGAAGGGAGTGCACC
>JAGLWJ010000717.1 GCA_023133475.1 Phycisphaerae bacterium
TGGCTGTTGATCGGGTGTTCACCGTGGCGGGTCGGGGCACGGTGGCGACCGGGTCGGTGCTTCAGGGGAAGGTCTCTTCCGGCGATACGCTCGAGCTTTTGCCGGGCGGAGGATCGGTCCGTGTGCGGGACGTGCAGAGCTTCGGGCGAGAGGCGTCGGCGATTCAGACCGGTGAGCGGGCGGCTTTGAATCTCATCGGTGGGGATCGGGTGGGGATATCATCGGGTGACGAGCTGGTGACGCCGGATTATCTGACACCGGTGCAGATCGTGGATGTGCGGGTGCGGCTGGTGCGGTCTCTGTCGCGGGAGATCAAGCCGATGTCGCGTGTACGCTTTGCCACGGGGACGACCGAGGTGACCGGTCGCATCGTCCCGTATGGCGAAGGTTTTGGTCAGCCGGGCGGCGAATCATTGGCTCAGCTTCGGCTGGCGGACCCCGTGGTGGTCGAGTATGGCCAGCGGTTCATCCTGCGCCAAGAGAATGCCTCGCGGACGATCGGGGGCGGCAGAGTTCTGCGTTTCGGGTCTCGCCGCAGGCGTCGGGCGTTTGTGACGAACGCCGCGGGCCTGGAGGCGATGCTGTCCGTGGAGCCGCTGCATCGGTTGGAAGAGGTGCTGCGGATGGCGGGCTTTTCCAGGCCTGGCGATCTGGCTTTGTCGGCAGCCACTGGTATCCATGTCGATCAGATGGCAGAGCACTTGGGCGAGTTGGAACAGGGCGGTCGGCTTGTTTCCGTCCCTGGTTGTACGGCTACGGTTTCCGTGGCAACTTTGGATGATCTACTCGGGCGTGCGGAGCGCTGGCTGGAGCGGTTTCACCTGTCCAACGCGGAGGAGCCGGGGTGTTTGACTGATCGGTTTGTGGGGTGGTTGGACCGCAAAAGCCGCAAGGGGGTAGGGCGTCCGCTGTTTGACCGCCTGGTCAAGGCGAAGCGTGTCAAGGTGATGGGCAAGTACGTATGCCTGCCGAAGTTCGCCCCGGCCTTGTCTGCTCAGGACGAGCGGATTCTTGCGGATATAGTTGATGAGCTTGAACAGACTGCTTTTCAGCCGCCGGCGCCAAGCCAGTTGCGTGCCGCGGTGCGCTGCGATGCCAAACGGATCGAGCGTTTGTTGAAAATCGCCGTGGCCCACGGGGCTTTGGTGCGCATCGATGTGAACATCTGCCTGGCGGCGCCCGTCGAGGAGCGGCTACGGGATACGATCCGCGAGATGCTGGCGGGTGGCGCAGAGGTGACGGTGGCTTCCCTACGCGAACGATTGGGTTCGACCCGCAAGTATATGGTGCCGATTCTCGAATACCTGGACCGGGTGGGCTTCACTCGCCGCATGGGCGATACGCGGGTGCTGGTGGAGACGGCAGAGCAATGACCTGTAGGTCGGGTCCGCAGACCCGATGACGCATTCTCAGCCCCCAGAGGGGGCGATGGAATATAGCCCAGGGCGAAGCGCAGCGAGCCCTGGGCTATATTCCGTCGCCTCCTCCGGAGGCTAAGTCTATAGTCGGGTCTGCGGACCCGACCTACAAGAACGGAGATGCCATCATCATGACACCGGAACAAAAAGCCAAACTGCGTGAGTTGCCCTCTGTTGATGACCTCTTGAACGAGGAAGAGGTGGGGGACTGGATAGCAGCCTCGTCACATGCGTTGGTGGTCGAGTCGTTGCGGGAGGCGGTCGAACTGGTTCGCCGGCGTATTCTCGAAGAAGACGGGGAAGTGGCGGTCGAGCGGCGGGCGATTCTCGATGTGGCTGAAGATATCTTCGCCCGCCGAACCATCCCCTCGCTGCGGCGGGTGATCAACGCCACCGGCATCATTCTGCACACCGGCCTGGGGCGGGCGCCGTTGTGCTCGGAGGCGATCGAGTCCATCGTCGAGGCGGTGGGCGGATATTGCAACCTGGAACTCGAACTGGAAACGGGCAAGCGAGGCCGACGTGAGCGACACGTGGAGGGCTTGATCCGGCGGGTGACCGGAGCCGAGGCGGGGCTGGTGGTGAACAACAATGCCGCCGCCACCTTGCTGATTCTCAACACGTTGGCCAGGGGCCGGGAGGTGATCGTCTCGCGTGGTCAGTTGGTCGAGATCGGCGGGTCGTTCCGGCTGCCGGACGTCATGCTTGCCAGTGGAGCCCGTCTGTGTGAGGTTGGCACGACCAATCGCACCCGTCTTGATGACTACGAGCAGGCGGTCAATGACGACACCATAGCGTTGATGCACGTGCACACGAGCAACTACCGGATCATCGGTTTTGCCGAGCAGACGCCCATAGCCGAGTTGGTGACGTTGGCGCGGCATTTCCACTTGATTGTCATCGACGATCTGGGCAGCGGGGCGCTGATCGATGTGACGACGCTGGGGCTTCCGGCAGAGCCGATGCCGGCGGCGTCGATCGAGGCTGGGGCGGACATCGTCTGTTTCTCCGGGGATAAACTGCTGGGCGGGCCTCAGGCGGGGATCATCGCCGGGCGCAAGGATTTGATCGAGTGTATCCGCTCCAATCCTCTGATGCGGACATACCGGACGGGCAAACTGACTTTGCTGGCATTGGAAGCCACCTTGCGGCAGTATATCGATGCGGAAAAAGCTGCCCAGAACGTCCCCGTGCTGGCGATGATCGCTACGGACACCGATGTGTTGGCAGAGCGGGCTCGAACGCTGTGCGAGTTGCTGGAGCAGACTGTACCGGGCGAGTCTTTTTACGTGTGTTCGGATACAGCTTATGTAGGCGGCGGCTCATTGCCCGGTGCCGAGATTGCGTCTGTGTGCGTGCAGTGGCGTCCCAAGCAAGTCAAGCTCTCCACGGCGGTTCAACTGCTACGGGAGGGTGAAGTGCCTATCGTCGCCCGAGTGCACGACGACGCGATCTGCTTCGACCTGCGCACAATCATTGATGATGATTTCGAGGACCTGGCAATCGGGGTTGCAGACAACATCGAAGACGACCGATAATTGACGCCCGCGTGTGGAATTGTAGGGCGGGTTTTACCCGCCTTCCTGGTGGATGGCCATGTACACGCTGCGCGAAAGCGTGCGGCGCAGAACATGGTCAAGAACCACCTCGAAAAG
>JAGLWJ010000718.1 GCA_023133475.1 Phycisphaerae bacterium
GTTGGAAACCAGCGGGACCTTGGACCTTGGACTTTGGACCTTGGACTCGTACCCGGTTGGTGGGTTCCACCTCGCTCCGCGAGGTTCCACCCACCCTACGATTGCCGAAAATGGGAAGTTATTTTCGCGTCGGGCCTAAGGGGCTCGCTGCACAGAAACAATGTCTTAACTAAAGGAGTACTCAAGGATGGTAGCGCGAACGCTGTTGTTGTGCCTGGCGATTTCATGCTACGGTACCGGTGTGTCGGCAGATGAATCCACCGCCAACCTGGCGGCTTTGGACATCTCGGGGATCATGGCCAAGCTGGCTGCCGGCCCACCTGGAGCCGCGGAGGAGCCCGAAAAGGAGTACCCCGACTTCGAGGAAGTCACCAAGGACATGGAGGCCCTCAAAGGCCTGTTCATCCTTTGGCACTACCCCGAGGGGACCAAGGGGAAGGATCCACAGAAGCTGCTCTGTCAGATTCCCGCCGGCTTCCTGGGCCAGAAATTCATGTTGTCCACCAGCTTCTCGGGGGGCGGAGTCTTTACCGGCTTCCCCATCGACGAGCGGGTGGTGCAGTGGGAGGAGTTGGGTCGCCAGTTGGTCCTGGTTGAACCGGAGACGCAATTCGTCACCAACGGCGATTCCACCGTCGACGATGTCGTACGCCGCACCCATCCCGACCGCATCCGCACGGCTGTGCCCATCGTCACCAAGTCACCGGGCGGCGACCCGATCATCAACCTTGGCCCACTACTCAAGAGCAGCTTCGCGGACATCGGCTGGATGAGCTGGTGGGGTGGTGGCGGAGGAGGAATCAACTCTTCATTGAGCAAGTGGACCAAAAAGAAGCCCTTCACCGACAATGTGGAGATCGGCGTGGAGTTGGCGGTCAGTAGCCGTCGCCCCCCTGGCTCCTACACCAGGAAGCTGGTGCACTATAGTTTCTGGCGTCTGCCGTCGACCGGGTATACTCCGCGCATCGCCGACGATCGGATCGGATACTTCCTGACCACCAACCGCGACTGGTCCAAGCCGACCGACGCACGGGACATCTTCAACCGCTACATCGACCGCTGGCCTCTGACCAAGCGCGACCCCAGCCTGAAACTGTGCGAGCCCAAGAAACCGATCGTTTTCTATATCGAGAAGACTGTTCCGGTGCGCTTCCGCCGCGCGGTGCGCGACGGCATCCTCGAGTGGAACAAAGCCTTCGAGAAGGTCGGCTTCCTGAACGCCGTCGAGGTCCGCCAACAGACCGACGACAACGAATGGAAGGACCTGGACCCCGAGGACATGCGTTACAGCTTCTTCCGCTGGATCGTGAACGGGCGGGGTTTCGCCATGGGCCCACACCGTGCCAATCCCTTCACCGGCGAGATTTACGATGCGGACATCATCTTCGACGACGCCATGGTGCGGTACTTCGAGCAGAGTGCCCAGCAGATGCTGCCCTCCACCGCGGTGGCGATGAAAATGAAGGACCCCGCCTTGCGGGCTTTTCTGGAGAAATTCCCGCAGTGGAAACGCCCGACACACGAATGGGAGAACTTCAGTTTCTGCAAACACGAGGAGAACGACGAGAACCACGCCGACAAACTCGACGAAGCCCTCCGCCAACGCATGCACGAGCGCGGGCACCACTGCTGCGATCGAAGCCGAGGCATGCGCCACCAGATGGCTGTGGCTGGTGCGGTGCTGGCTGGGCAACCCAAGGAGGTAACCGAGCGGTTCCTCTACGATGCCATCAAGGATACCGTGATGCACGAGGTCGGGCACACCCTGGGCCTGCGACATAACTTCAAAGCCAGCTCGATCTACTCGCTCGAAGAGATCAAGAAACGCCGCATCACCGGCGAAGCCACCACCGGATCGGTGATGGACTACAACCCCACGCTGTTCTTCGCGGATAACGCCATCGAAGGGCACTTCGCCATGCCGACCATCGGGCCATACGATTACTGGGCCATCGAGTACGGCTATCGGCCGTTTGACTCGACCTACAAATCCGCCGAGAAGAAAGACAACGGCGACAAAGGCAAAGAGCAGGATAAAGACAAGCCCGAGACTAAACCGGCGGAGTTCAAGGCGTCGGCGGTCGTCGAGGTCGCGGTGGACATCCCCAAGGAGCTTCTCGACAAGCTCCCGCCCGAAGCCCGCGAGCAGATCAAGAAGATGATGGAATCCGGTGCGGCAGGGGCGATGATGGCCGGTGGTGCGGCTCCGGCTGATGCGGCAGAGACGTCCTCCTTCGCAGCTCCACCCAGCGGTGAAGAGGCTATGCTCCGCGAGATCGCCAGCCGTTGCGTCGAGCCGGAACTCGCCTACGCCACCGACCAGGACAGCTCCTGGTTGTCTCCGGACCCACTGGCTACACGCTTCGACATGGGCTCCTCTCCGATCGAATGGGCCAATAGCCGCATTGCGTTGGTCGACAAGCGTATGGGCAACATCCTCGAGTGGGCGGTCAAAGATCAGGAAAGCTGGTATCACCTGCGCAACAGCTTCACTCGCTTGCTGTTTGAAAAAACGATGGTGCTCGACTATGTCGGACGGTTCATCGGCGGGCAATACTTCAGCTACAGCCATCGCGGTGATGCCAACGCCCCAGCCCCGTTTGAACTGGTGGACGCCAAGACCCAGCGTCAGGCTTTGGACTTCATCGAGGGGCATCTCTTCGCCGACGAGTTCTTCACCTTCTCGCCGGAATTGCTGAACCACCTGGCGCCGTCGCGCTGGTCGCACAGAGGAACGTGGGTCAGTCGAACCATGGACTTCCCCATCCACCGCTACATCGCGATTCTGCAATGGTGGAACCTGGGCGACCGGCTGGCGCCCAATACCCTGCGGCGCATCCACGACGCCGAGATGAAGACCACCGACAAGGACAAGCTCACTGTCGCGGAGTACCTCCAACGTCTGCGGAAAGCCTGCTGGGCGGACACCTGCGACTCGCGACGGGCAAAGCAGGGGGCCTGGACGGACGCCAAACCGTTTATCTCCAGCATCCGCCGCTCGTTGCAGCGTGAGTATCTCGGGGTGATGGAGCCGCTGGTCCGTATCCCGCCGGGCGGTGCACTGTCCCCCGACCTGCACGCCATGGTCAAGTATACCTTGCAACAACTCAGCGGGCGGCTCGGTGAGGTGCTTGCCTCCGAGAAGTTGGACTTCGCCTCCAAGGCCCACTTGAGCACATGCAAATCACGGATCGACCGCATGTTGGCCCCCGAACTCGAGGAGTATGGAATGTGGTGGTCCTGATAGCCGGTCAACCGTCTGCGGTCGGCGGACCATACCGGCTCGCTCAGATGTAGGGTGGGTGGAACCTC
>JAGLWJ010000719.1 GCA_023133475.1 Phycisphaerae bacterium
AACCCACCCTACATCGGCGGCGGGTGGAACCCACCCTACATCTGCGGCGGGTGGAACCCGCCCTACATCCATACCCGACACGCCTTAATTTACCTCATCAAGGTCCGGTGAAAGCATTTTTGAACTCGGCAAAGTCCGCCAGGTTGATCATCTCGTCGGTGCCGGTCATGTTGCCGGGCTCGCAACCCAGGCCGGTGGGGGTGCCGAAGCACACTTGGAAATCCGCGAAGTCCGCCAGGCTCACCTTGTCGTTGCCGTCGAAGTCGCCGTTCCCGTGCGGCACACAAGCATCGGCGGACTCGTCGCACCACTCGATGATCTCACACGGGTAACTGCCCGGCACACACTCGCCGAAAAGATTGCAACTCTCGGCACCCGTGCAAAACAGATCGTCGGTGCAATCCACATCCAACAGGCAGTTGCACCCGTCGCAAGGCCCACCGCAATCGATCAAATCTTCGCCCTGGTTCAAAATCCCATCCTCACAGCTCGGCTCGGCGGTCTCGCAAACGAAGCGGGTGATCAGGATATCATCAACAGCCGCCTCAATCAGGGAACCTCCGCCATCGGACGGATCGTCTTCGGCGACAAAACGCAGCTTCATCGTGGAGGTGGGGCTGATGATCTCGCTCACCAGGAACTCGTGGTAATGCCACCCGCCACCATTAGGCCCGCCAAAGGCTTTGCCGATGGTCTCGGCATTGGCCCAACTGTTGCCGTCGTCGTTGCTGATGTCCACGCGGAACGTGTCCGAATCGGGGTTGGCGCCGGTGATGTTGGAATACCATCGCCAGTAGCCAACCGTGACCTCTCCACCGGTGGCATCGAAGGTGGGGGAGACAAGCGTGGTTTTGCCTCCGTCCACGTCGTAGGTGCCCAGGCTTTCACCAGCCTGCGTACCGGTCGCGTAGCAGTAAAACCCCGGATCGGAAGTATGGTCGTCCTCCGGTTGGGCGTCGGTCCCTTCGGGGTCGCCCCAGTTCCAGATGCCGGTGGTCGCCCCGTCGTCGGGCTCACCGATGGTCCAGCCCGGGGCGGTCTCGAATTGATCCTCGAGGACCACGTGAAGTTGCCCGACATTTGCAGTATACACACTCGAGGGCACCGTCGTCGGGGCGTACACGATTCCGCTGACATCGCCGGTGGCACTGAAGTAGTACTCCACCACCGCGTCACAAGCGGGAGCCGGCAGCGCGGCTTGATACAATTCCCCGCCCAGCGGTGTCAGAGGAGTGGCTTGAAAGGCCCCGCCGTCGTAGCGGTAATGGGCTGTGCCTGAACCGGGCACATAGTTTTCATCATTCTCGGTGATCCGCACGGTAATACTGGTGGTGCTGCCGGGGCTGAACAAGCCCGGCAACCCATCGGGGAAACTGATGCTCAACGGGCCGCCGGTGGCAACGATCTGAATGTCGTCGATGTTCCAGCCGGGATAGGTCAAGCCGCCGTCAGTCGGCCCCATCCCCCAGCGGATGTACACGGTGGGCTGGTCGTCGGCGATGCTCGATATGTCGTACTCCACCAATCTCCAGAAACCGTCCGAGACGTCGGCACCGGTGGCTTCGGCCGACCAGATGACCTCCCAATTGCTGCCGTCGTTGCTGACCTCGACGGTGGCTTCGTCGTAGTTGGTGTTCGACTCGACGCCCAACCAGCGGCGGAATTTAAGCAGCACATCGGATAGATCATCACAGTTCAAAGCGGTGGTGGTCAGATAGGTGGCCGGCAAGTTGTCGGGATAATCGCCGTTGAGATTGTAGCCGTAGACGTTGTCGCCGGTGTGCCCGCTGGTGGGGTCGAGATTGTGGGACCCGCCGCCGGTGGGCGGCCCGAACTGCCACTCGCCTTCCACGCTCCATCCCGGATCGGTATCCAATGGGAAACTGTAAAGCACCTTCGGAGTGGAAAAGCTGTAGCAACTACCGCCGTTGTCGTCGGTCCCCGAATTGCCCTGCTGATCCTCGGCATCTATCACGAAGTAGTACCGCGTCGCGTCGGCAAGGTCGGACAGCCGTACCGAGTGGGACATGACCATGTCACCCCCGCTTGCCGACTCGGTTAACAAATCGCACCCAGCCCCAAAGCGTACAGTGCCGCCAGCCGGCTCGTCGGTGTTGAACGTTACCGTGGCACCTTCCGGCCCGATATTGCCGACCATCACCGCGCTGATGACCGGCGGCTGACAATCGACCAGAGCGGTGGTGGTGACCACCACGTCGAAATTGCCCGCCCCGTCGTCGGCGTCGATGTAAGTGGCAATGAGCGTGTCGCCGTCAGCCACCTGCAACACGCCGGAACTGTTGATCTCACTCAACAGAATCGTGCCGCGGAAGTCCGCCGTCCCCGGGCCGGTCTCAGTCAACACCACGGTCTCGCCGGACGGCTCGGAATCGGAGGCGATGGTTACGGTGACGGTCTCGATCGCTTCAGCATTGGTGTTCAGATCGCAATCCCCAACCCTGATCCCGACGGTGCGATCACAGCCGAAAAGGGTCTTGCTCAGGGCAATGAAGCCTTGCGAGGTGCAATCCACTATCCCGGGCGACGCACACAGCGAGAACGGTTGCGGGCCTTGTGGCACGTTGTGCGCATACACGTCCACCAGCCAAACACCGGGAAGGGGATCACTAACCGCCACCTGCTCGATATTGTTCACGTGGTCGAGCACGGTCTGCACCGCCGGGGCGTTGCCGTCGCCGGGGTCCAGGGTCCAGGGGAAGTGCTGTTGGCCGGTGGGGTCGAACACACGCAGGTCCAGGTCGTTGACCAGTTCCGGAACGGTATTCACCGCTCCAGGCACGTCATCCCAGGCCAATGTCACTTTGAATTGGGTATCTCCCTCGCCCACGACCACCATAAGCGGATAGCTTGCCCCGTGGTCGATCACCTCCTCGATGAAGTTCCCGGTGCGCATGAAGTCCACGGTTCGCTGAATGCGGACCGAGCCGTACCCGGTCTTGAAATCCGGTCCCGGGTTTTCGATGTCTTCGGCGTTGTGGGCCAGGAGAATCTTCAGCGTGGAGTTTCTAAAGTCGGGGCGCTCTGGAAAGTGGACCCGAAAATCCTGCAAGAGCAACGCCGACAGACCGCAGACAGTGGGCGACGCCATCGACGTCCCGCACATCACCGAGTAGGCGGTATCGGTCGCCACCGAGCAGGAAGTGACACCCTCGTCCACGCCGATTTGGCACCCGGGAGCGGCGATGTCGGGTTTCAATCGCCCGTCGTCCGTCGGGCCCCAACTGGTGAAGTGCGTGACCGAATCATCGTTGGAATTCACCGCCCCCACGGTGATGTGGTTCTTGGCACAAGCGGGCGGGGCGGTGGTCAGGTAGGCGATCCCACACCGGCCTGAATTGCGCTCATTCCCGTTGGCCCACACCACCCGAAACGGTTCGTTGAACAAGGGATTGCTTCCATCGCCGCGGACGATGGTGTCAATTAACTGAGCGGTTGCACCGTAGTCCCCCTCCCATTCGCAAGGGTAGCCGTTTTGGGCGGTGTTGGTGCCGATCGAGTTGTTGGAGAT
>JAGLWJ010000072.1 GCA_023133475.1 Phycisphaerae bacterium
ATGCCGGCGGTACAACAGGCTGGACAGGTTTACTGAATGTTTACGCTTGGATTCGTGTCCCCCACGGCTAAAGCCATGGGCCACCCGGCTGCTCTGCATATTCCACCGGCGAGACGCCGGTGCCACCGACTTTGGACTCAAACGATGCTGATCGGGATTATGTCGGACAGCCACGGGCAGCATCGCATGGTGACAGATGCCCTGCGGTGTTTCGATGCTCTCGGCGTGGAGCATGTTGTCCATTGCGGTGATATATGCGGGACCGCCGTATTGGATCAGTTGGTGGGGCGCCCATGCACTTTTGTCTGGGGTAATATGGATACCGTGGACCGTCCCCTATGCCGTTATCTGGAATCAGTAGGCCTGCCCATACCGCCCAAGCCACCGGTGCGGTTGGAGCTGGGCGGCAAAACGTTTTTGGTCTTTCACGGTCACGAGCAGGGAATAAGCCGGGCGATCCGCGAGATGGAACCGCACTATGCACTGCACGGTCATACCCATGCGGTTCGTGACGAGTATATCGGCAATATCCGCTTGATTAACCCCGGTGCTCTGGCCCGTGCCAATCCCAAAACGGTCGCGGCACTCGACACCGTCGCCGACACAGTGATCTTCCACGCCTTCGATGAAAACAGCGGCACGTTCGCACCGTGGTCTCTGTCGCCTTGAGAGGCAGTAGGGCGGGTTTCACCCGCCTTTTTCGACTATGGCGATGAGGAGGTATGGAACATCGCCCATACGATCGGTATAGGCTTTGGCGTCGGGTGTCGGGTGGCCCATGGCTTTAGCCGTGGGGACGCGAATACTCCACGCGATTCGTGTCCCCCACCTCTGAAGAGGTGGGCCACCCATGCGGCGGTGCAGAACGCATTTTTGTCGGAAGAGGCCGCAGGTCGGCGGCAATGTAATTCAAACCGCCATCATGCAGAGCTTTTGCCGTGCCGGGCACAAGAGCCGGCGCAGGACGCCACCCATTAACGAGCAGCACATCCCCTAAACCGGCATCGCCGGCTCTGCGAACTATTCGATCAACATCCTCCTGACTTTGGAGCAGGAATATCTTCTTCGTGTAGAAGCTGTGGGAAAGATACTGGGGCATGGCTGCGTATCCGGTGACGATCACCTTCTCCGGGCGTCGTGCGACGAGGTGGTTCAACCCGGCGGAGAACGTCTTCCGGCGATGCAAAAGATCAAGAGAGTAAACTTGGATCGCAACGGAAAGGCCGATGGTGATCCCTATGACCGCCTTCCCAATGCGGCGGCGCCCGGGATAGCTTTGCCACCAGCGGGCCAGCGGGCAGGAAGCCATCACCCCCAACAGCGGATAAGCCGGCAACAACAATCGGGCTCCCCAGTGGATACCGGTGGAGTGCAGCCGGGGAATCAGCAGCATAAAAGCGAGCGTGTACAATGAAAGGATCAACCACAGCACCCGTGGGATTCCGGCTTCCCGGTCAGGATGTTGCGGTGATTGACCCTCGATGCCCGGCACGTGCTGCCGGCGGACGAACGCCAGAAGCAGGATCGGAGATACCGCAAACAGGCTATTGCTGCCGAGCAACCACCAGATCGGGCTGAACGCGCTCAGGTGGCCGGCCATGACAATCAGCCCACCCGCCGTGGCGACACCAGCCAGCAGCGGAACCATCCACCCGAACAGACGCGGCGACATCCGAGGATAGCCGACCCACAAAACCAGGTACGGAATGCTGACGACAAGAGACAGGGACAGGCTGGCGTGGCAATCAATCAGCAGGCTTTTCGCCACCGCCCACCGGTCCAGGATATACTGGAGAAGACCACAATCCAGCGGCGAATGGTGCATGAAGTGATGCCCAAGCGGGTGCCCCAAAGCCATCCACTGAAACCACCATAGGGGGATAAGGCATACCGCAAAGGTCAACACAAACCCCAAAGCACTGCTCACCCGGCGGCTTCGCCCGCACACCGCCGAAACCACGGCAAGCACCAGCCCAAAAACATACAAATCGTCACGAAAGT
Source organism: Phycisphaerae bacterium (assembly GCA_023133475.1). Classification (GTDB taxonomy): domain Bacteria; phylum Planctomycetota; class Phycisphaerae; order UBA1845; family UBA1845; genus JAAEQG01. The sequence goes on from JAGLWJ010000072.1 coordinate 2,002, forward strand.
AAACCGCCAGAGCACACCAAACGGCGCTTAACGCCAAATGACGCAGCTTGTCACGGGCCACATACTCCAGGCAGAACACAACGCTCCAAGTGGTCAGGCAGGCAGCCGGCACCAGTTCCCAGAAGGTCATGCTGTAGAACCATACCGGCGTAGCCAGGGCGACCAGAAACAAAGCCGCAACCCCGCCAGCCCGTCCACCAGACAGCAATCCGGCAAGCCGCCACACTCCCGGCAACATCAGCAACCCGGCAGCCAGGGGCAAAACATACAGCCCGCCAAACCCCCAGATGCGGTAAAGAAACGACGATATCAGCGGGAACACCGGTGGGGTGAAGCAATACAACTGCCCATCGACTACATATCCAAACGGGTCAATCAACGGGTTGTACGACAAATCCGGGTCCCACTCCCGCCCGGGCCAGGGAATCGAAAACTGTTGATAGTGCGATTGGATCATCCCCTGGAGTTGGATGAACTTGCACTCGTTATCGTTTATCCAAAAGCCGCCTTGCGGAAAGATGACATAAGTGCCCAGGTATACCAGCAGGATGATAGTCAACCCACGACGCAGCCAGGGCGATCCCGGCGCATTGGCAGTTGTGGATAACTCAGCCGGTGGGGCTTGGTTTGGAAGTGTTGATGTGTCCTCGGTTGTCATCCGCTGCTATCTCCGGAGGACTCTCTGTCGTGAAAACACGTTTTTGATCCGAGCCCAGAACGCAAGCGATGGGTCTGCGCTAGGCCCGGCATTTATGCCGGGTAAACCAAGCCCCATTCCATCTTCTTCCCCTCCCCCCGCCGCCGGAGGCGGCGGGGGGAGGGGAAGGAATTGTCACTCCGGCCTTTCAACCCGGCATAAATGCCGGGCCTAGCGCGCCATTTCGCGAGGCTTCACCCACCCTACTATCATGGCCACACAAACCCGACCACACCATCCGCCGGAACACGTGACAGCATAACAACAGCTCTACGGCCCGCCTAGCACCGCCGAGAACTCATCAAAATCATCCAGGTTAATCATGCCGTCACTGCCGGTCATGTTGCCGGGGCGGCAGGGGACGTCGGCGGACCGGCTGAAACACTTCTGAAATGCGGCAAAGTCATTCAGGTCTACATCGCCGTCGGCATCAAAGTCGCCGTTGCCGTAGGACACGCAGATGTCATCGGTTTCGTCGCACCATTGGCCTGCACATGGGGCATCACCGTCCTGGCAGGAGTTGCTGACGCAGGCTTCGGCACCATTGCAAAACACCCCGTCGTCGCAATCCGGGTCATTTTGGCATTCGCCGCACAGATCACCACACATCGACCCCGCCTCAATAGCACAGCTCATGTCCCACACGCCGGTGCAACAATAAGGATCAGCCGCACAAACCGTCTCGCAGCAGGCGGTGTCCTCACAGCCTGGCGTTCCGTTGTCCACGCAGCAGTCCCCCTCTCCCGGGCAAGGCGAATCCTGCACGGTAATGGTGTAGTCCTCCACCTCGCCGTAGGTGGCGGTGCCGCACGAGACGACGTCGCCGGTATAGGTGATGCGAATGCGCATGCGTGTGTCACCCACGGAAGCACCCGCCGGAGGGGTGATGTCCGCAGTGTACGGGCCGCCGCCGGGAATCCCACTTACGCTGATAGCTTCACCGGCGTCGTCGAAATCATAGTCCCGGTTCCAGTCCACCCAGATGCCGCACTGGTCGCTTGTGTAGGGTTGGCCGTTGGTGACGGTGATCGAGTATTCGGTTCCGATCTGCATAATGGTGGACTGTGCGGTGTAGTCGGCGTACCCGGTGCATGCGGTTCCGGAATTGTCGATCGAGCCCACCTGCACGCTGGTGATGTATTCATCGCATCCGCCCGAGGCTGCACAATAAGAGCCGTCCGATTCGCAACTGAGCACCAGTTGGTAGGTCCCCGTGGCGCCTTGGTACCCGGACACACGAACGTAGTAGGTGTTGCCCAAGGTCACCTCCCAGCTTACCTCCGACTGCGTAGCACAGGCGTCGTCGTTGCAAGCCAACTCGCCGCTGACGCACGCGCTGAACACCGCCAGAGACGTGTCATAATCGCTACCGCACAGGCTGGCGGTTGCGGTGCCGGTGCATGAGGCGGTATAGCAAATCCACTCATCTATGGTGTCGTTGGGGGTGCATGAGGTGTCGTCGCCGGTGGAACCGGTGTTATCGCTGGTGTCACCGTTGTGGGTTCCGTCGCCCGCCTCGAAACAGACGTCACACTCATCGTACTCCAGCCCCCCGCCGCTTACGGTGATAGCCATGTCGTAGGTGTTCTGCGTGTCGCTGTAGAGGTAGACATGCAGGTAGAAGGATGACGCCGCACCGGAATTGGTGTACGTGAAGGATTCGTCGTTGGTTGAGGAGGTGGAGGTAGCCACCTCGGTCCCGCCGCAGACATCGTACAGTTTCATGTCCACGTCGCCGTTGGCGTGGGTGAAAGTGAGGTCCACGGCAAGTTGCCCGCTGGCCGGCACGGCGATTTCGTACCAATCCTCGTCACTGCTCTTGACGATCAGGCTCGGATAGCTGCCCTGCCCCACCGTCGCCGGTGATTCACAGGTGTCATTGGGTTCGAGATCATCGTCGGCACCGCCGCTACCCAAATACCCGGCGATGTTCGGATACGTCACCGAAAAGGCCCCGTATTCGTCCTGACCCAAACCCGGGCATTCCGAGTTGCCGCCGAGCAACTGCCCGACCAATTGCTGGGTGGAATCCAGAAACAACCCGCCGCCCGAGGAGCCATACCATGTGGGGCCGTCGTACCAATCCACGGTAATCAAATAGGCGCTGCTGGATATCTTGGTTCCAAAGCTGATTCGCTTGAAGGTTCCTGATGGATGGTGCACGCTGGTGCAGTTGGTGCCGTTGGAAACCGCCGCCGACGTCCAGCCGGCAAACACCACCCCACCGGGCAACGAACCCTCAAGCAACAGCAGGCAGTAGTCCGACGAGGAGTAAGTCGATCCGTATGCCAGGCGCTGGGCGACAGCAGTTTGCGGGACGGAACTCAACCACGGGGGCGAACCGTTGCAACTGGTGGTCTCGTAGAACCAGTAGACCTCGCAACTCTCGGCGTCGGCGTCTGAGTCGATGCAGTGGTTCGCCGTAAGGAAATAGGGCGTCCCATCAGCGGCGACGCAGTTCAGCAGCGTCCCACAGCAGAACAGCGCATCGGATCCGATGTAGCCGATACCCGCCGAAGCAGCCGCCACGTTGGCCCAATCCGGGTAGCAGGTGACATCATTATGGCATGAAAGGTCGTCTCGGCCGTCACCACTACCATTGCCCTCTGCCCACAATTTGACCATGGGTTCGAGGTATATGTGTTGGATGCGGTCGATGATGAACGGGCGGTGCCCGATCCGGTCAACCATCGCCTCAGCCGGCAGCAGGTATTCGATGCGGATGCGCTCGCCGAACGCCGTCGGCGCCCACAACTCCCGGCTGTCACTCATGTCGCGTCTGTCATAAGGCCCTTTCACTTTCTCAGGCGCGTCGGTCGCGTAGACGTAGAGGTGGGCCTTGGGCGGGACGTCCAACTCAGCGAAGTGCACACGCACGCCAAGGGCACCCTGAGCCACCACGTCAACCACCCACAACCAATCGCCGCCGGGTAGCTTGTGCCACTGCCCATCCGCAAGCTCAACCCGGATGTCTCGGCCGACACCGTAACGCAGCACCCGCCCTTGCATGGCACGGATGCGGTCCTCTTCGTAGAGGGCGGCACGGTCCACCGGGCCCAGGGCAACCTGCGGAACCAGGAGATCGCCCATCGTGTATTTCAGCGTCGGGGCAGACACAGGCGGTTTTGCCGCGCGCTGTGGTGGCTGATACGTGAAGCCGGGCACCTCCGCCACCGGCTGATCTGCTGCGTACCCTTGTGGTGGGATCAGACAAAGCACCGCCACCATCAGTATCATAGTAAGCGCCCATCTCAAACTAAACCGCAAGTCCCCTGTGCAGGAAGGTGATTGCATCCCAGTTCCTCCTCAAAAAAAGCGCAATCATACATAAATGACACTCATTATGCTCAAGATGGTCGCAGATTACCAGACTGTTCGAGCATCCCGAGCACATGCGCCCCGCCGAAGACAGCCTTGGTTGCTTTTATGAAGTGTGAGTGGGCACTGCCGGGGGATGTCGGGTCTGCGGACCCGACCTACAGGGGGCTGCGCTAGGCCCGGCATTTATGCCGGGTTGAAAGGGCAAAGCAATACCCCCTTTCCCTTCCCCCGCTGCCAGAGGCGGCGGGGGAAGGGAAAGGGG
>JAGLWJ010000720.1 GCA_023133475.1 Phycisphaerae bacterium
CGAATGGTCAGCCGATTCGCGTCCCCCACGGCTAAAGCCATGGGCCACCCAACCACGGCTAAAGCCATGGGTTGCCCAACTGGTGGGGATGGTGCTCGTTCTGGGGCTGGTGGGGTGGCGAAACCACCATGTCGGCGGCGAGGTGTCACTTACCACCTTTCAAGCCGGGCCGAACTTCTACATCGGCAACCACGAGGGCGCCACCGGGCGATATGCCCCGCTGAAACGCGGGCACGAATCCCCACCCTTTGAACGCAAGGACGCCACAGAGTTGGCTCAAGCCGAGCTGGGCCAACCGCTGACCCCCCGCGAGGTTTCCAATTTCTGGCTGGCAAAAGCCCGGGCGTACATCAAGGCTCATCCGATGCGGTGGTTCGGCTTGCTGCTGTACAAGTGGATGCTGGTTTGGAACGCCTACGAAATTCCCGACACGGAGAGTTACACGCTTTATGCTCGGTTCTCGTGGTTGCTGGGGATGCTGAGCGGTTTGAACCATTTTGGGGTGCTCTGCCCGCTGGCGGGGGTAGGTTTGGCAGCCACCGCCCGGCGTTGGCGCGGGTTATGGGTTTTGTACGCGATGATCCTCACCGTGGCTGCCGGCGTAGCGGTGTTCTATGTGCTGGGTCGTTACCGTTATCCGCTGGTTCCGTTGCTGGCGATCTTTGCCGGGGCAGGGCTTTGCGAACTTTGGCGGGTGATCCGGGGGCTAGTGCTCCGTAGCGCATATTCTGATGGTTGGGTGGCCCATGGCTTTAGCCGTGGGGGACGCGAATCGGCGCACCATTCGCGTCCCCCACCTCTGAAGAGGTGGTCCACCCATGCCGCTCAGCAAGCTGAGAACAGTCCGCTACGCCCTTGGACGGCAGCCGCACTGGTGGTGAGCATTGCCCTCGTGACAAACCTCCGAATCAATCCAGAGCACGAACTGGACGGGATGGCCTATGCCAACCTCGGCGTGGTGCTCGGGCAGCAGGGGAACTACGACGCAGCCGCCCTCTTCCTGGAAACGGCTTTAGCCGAGGTGCCCGATTCGGTCGAGACGCACTACAATCTGGGGATGGCTTATCGTTTTAAGGGGGACTACCGCCGGGCACTGGAGCATTTTTGCCGGGCTCGGGAACTTGATCCGCAACTGATGGAGGTGGATTTCCAGATGGGGGTGATTTACGAAACCCTGGGTCAGCCCGCCGAAGCCATCCGCCACTACGAGCGGGCACTGCTGATCGATCCTGCGGACGATCAAGCCCGTCGGAGATTGGAAACCCTTATCAGTACCGCGACCGTAAGGGAGCGGCCCTACTAGGATTAGCCGCTCCCTTACGGTCGCGGTACAGATGGTTCCACGAGGGTGAAAACCTAACATGACATCACCGAGTAGCCTCCTGCGGGTCATTTATGATGACGCCCTCGACGGCCCAACGAACATGGCCCGGGACGAGGCATTACTTACGCTGGTCGGCGAAGGCGAGTCGGTGCCCACGTTGCGGACCTACTTGTGGTCGCCGCCGACCATTTCGCTGGGCTATTTCCAGAGGTATGCAGACTACGTCAGCCTCGCCCCACCCGCCGGCCAATTGCCCGTCGTCCGACGGCAGACGGGAGGTGGAGCCATCCTGCACGACCGCGAACTGACCTATTCCATCACTTTGCCTTTGAAACATCCTTTGCTGGCTGGGGGGGGCAATGCCCTGTATGAGATCGCCCATGATGCTTTGATGGAGTGCCTCAAAGAGCGCGGCGTTCAAACCCATCGAAGTGACATGACCGACGGGTCAGGACCCGCCAGAGGCCCATTCTTCTGCTTTGTCCGGCGGCATCGGCTCGATGTTATGCTCGGTGGGGGCAAGCTTGCCGGCAGTGCTCAGCGACGCACTCGAAAGGCGGTGCTCCAACACGGGTCGATCATGCTC
>JAGLWJ010000721.1 GCA_023133475.1 Phycisphaerae bacterium
GGTTGCGGCCAAAGGCCGCGCTGGGAATCTCCCTAACCTCTTGTTCTGCTCAACTCTGCGTCTCTGCGTTCATGAATTATGCGGGCTAGTTTGGTTGCGGCCAAAGGCCGCGCTGGGTAATCTGCGGATTTCTGCTCTTGTCCCCTTTGGTTGCGGCCAGAGACCGCGCCAAGCCCTCTGCGGTATGAGAAATGTGGGTTAGCCCGAGTAGGGCCGCTCCCTCACGGTCGCAGTACTGATTGGATGGCTGCCACTATGCAGGCGGTGAGTTATCCTCTCTGCCGCCGTGTTTTTCCAGGAGTTCCCGTATGTCCGGGCGGATAAAGCACGTTTCGATTTCATCAAGCCGAGCCAACGCTCGGGCAGTGCGTTGTAGGCGGGTGGCGGTATCGGCTGCGGTGTCGATGAAAAGGACCCGGCGCCCGCGGATTTCACAAATCCCGCCACCTTCACCACCGAGGGCGGCGTAGCGCACCTCGATGCCGAGGGTTTGGGCAAGATGAGCTAATTGGGCGATTTGAGAAGACTGCACCTTTTATGATCTCTAAAGTTCTGGGGCGTTATGGTCCGATATTTACACGGAGGAATATAAGCCTCATGTTCAAGACTACCCCGCACCCCCCGTCAGGCCAAGATATTGCGCACAAAATTGATTTGCGATCCCAGGTTGAGGACTTGGAGCGGCGTTTTGTCGCGTTACGGGAACAGGCGCGTCAGGCCCAGCGTCTGGCCAGCCTCGGCACGGCGGCGGCTATGCTGGCCCATGAAGCCAACAACCTGTTGACACCGGTGGTCGGCTATGCCAAGTACGCCCTGGATCATGACGACGTCGATCTGATGAAAAAAGCCCTGGGCATAACCCTGCGGCAGAGTTCAGCCCTGACCGCCATGGCGGATCGCATTCTGGGGTTGGCTATTGATCACGCTCAGTTGTTTGAGTCGATCCCGATTGTGGAGGTTGTCGAGGAGGCAGTGGCTTGCCTGTGTCGTGATCTCAGTAAGGATGGGATCACCTTGAGTCTGGAGATCGACAAGGAACTCAAAGTGTGGGGCGACTCCAGGCAATTGGTTCAGGTGTTGTTCAACCTGTTGAACAACGCCCGGCAGGCGATGGGCAAGCATGGCGGGCGGATCACCATCAGCGCCCGGCAGTGTGCCGAGAACCGGGTGGCGGTTCAAGTTCGGGATACCGGATGTGGAATCCACGCCGATCAACTCGATAACATTTTTCACCCCTTCTTCACCACCAAGACCAACCTGCGGAAAAATGGTCATCGCGGGTCCGGGCTGGGGTTGGCCATCTGCAAAGACATCATCGAGGAGCACCGCGGTCGAATCAGCGTCGAGAGCGAGGTGGGCAAGGGCGCTGTTTTCACCATAACATTGCCTTGCTCCGCTTAGAGTAGGTTTGGGTGGGTGGCCCACCGCTTTAGCGGCTGTCGACGGGTGGCCCATCGCTTTAGCGGTGGGGGACACGAATAGCCCGCCGATTCGCGTCCCCCACGGCTAAAGCCATGGGCCACCCATGCCATGCAACGCCCATGCTGTCCCACGTCAAGAAACCGCCCCATGCCAGGAAGGCGGGTTAAACCCGCCCTACAACAAGCTCTTTAGCATCGTGCAGACGTAGTCGATCTCTCGCTCAGCCAAGTGGGCGTGGAAGGGTAGTGCGATGGTGCGGTCGGACAATGCCTCACAAACCGGGAAGTCGCCTGGGGCGAAACCGAACCGCTCCACGTAAAACGGCTGGAGGTGGATGGGAGCGAAGTAGTTGCTACAGCCGATGCCCTTCTCACGCAATTGCACCAGAATACGATCACGATCCTGGCGTGTGTAGTCGTCAGCCAACCGCACTACAAAGACAAACCAACTCATCCTGACGCCGTCCAGGACCTTCTGACGAATCAGTCGCGGGTCGCCAGCCAACCGTTCAAGGTACATCTTCGCCACCCGCAGACGCGATGCGAGAATATCCTCAGCCCGCTCGAGCTGCACGATGCCCATGGCGCAGTTGATGTCGCTGAGGCGGAAGTTGTAGCCCAACCGCTCATGGGCCAGCCAACCACCA
>JAGLWJ010000722.1 GCA_023133475.1 Phycisphaerae bacterium
GTCGTACCAGGCCAGATACAACCCGTCGAGTTCCGAAACGATAGGCTTGCAGCCAACCGTCTCGTAATGCCAATCAATTCCGGAACCGCCGTTGTTGTCCCAGATGGTGGCTGGGTTATCCGGGTCACCGGTATCGCTGAAGGTAATGTCCATCAGGCAGGCCCGCACCGACAGCGGGACGGTCACCTCCCACACGTCCAGCTCCCCGTTCGAGGTCATCAGCACATCGTCGTAGATCGGCCTCCAGTCGTTGCCACCGTAGCGCAGGTAGACTGTCGCGGCATCTGCCAGAGGCCTATCCTCCGGATTGTAGATGACGGTCACGTCCTGCCCCGCCACCGGCTGATCAGGGACAACAGTGACGACCGGCGTGGTCCCCGTGACCGGCAAACGCCAGTCGAACCAGTCATTATTGTCCCACGTCTCCGCCCCGTCGTTGAAGACCATGGTAAGCTCGAACGCATAGGACTTCACCCACACGGTTGCCTCCCATGTATCGGGGCTGACCTCGTTCATCGCCACGTCCGGTTCGATCGTCGGATTCCAGGTATTGAACCCGTAGTGCATGTAAACCTGCGACACTCCCACCAGTGGCCCGCTTGAGGCGTCGTAGGTCACGGTTACATACTCGCCGGCTTCGACGGGATCGGGGTTCACCCCCACGTTGGGGTTGGGGTCACCCCCGGTAACCGCTATGTCCCAATCCTGCCCGTCGTTGCCGTCCCACACCTGCGGGTCGCCGCCGTTGTGGAAAGCAAAGTTGATTTCCGTAGCCTGCGACGGCACCGCAACAGTGACCACATACGGGGCACCGTTGCTGGTCACCAACGCATCGGGCATAATCTCCGGAGACCAGTCATTGAACCCATAGCGAAGATAAACGGTGGTCTCACCTTCCAGCGGTCTTCCGGTCGGATCATAGGTGATATCCAGGTCCTGCCCCGCCACCGGGGGGTCGGGACTTAGGGAAACCGTATCCGCCATCGCCAAGCCACACGACACGGCGAACATGATGGCCGACATAACAATAACTCTTCTCATCTGTAACTTCCTTCCTTCTACGAACTTAGAAGCCTTGCCGGCGGTAGGGAGGCCTCTGCGGCAACACCCTGCCCGCACGAGCGTGATTCATCAAACACCACCGCAACTTTCGCGGTGGCATACAACCTGCTGTCATAAAGGCCGACGATCGGCCACCCCTCGCGATGATATCTTCCCCTCCACCTTTTGCACCCGCTTCCGCGGGTCCCTTGCAACTTTCTCCTGTCCTTTTTGCCGGATGCTCCTTACCACATTGTTGACATTACGGCATTACTGCTCGATTTGTTTTCGATGCGCTACTGCTCAAACGGCCGGTATGGTGATACCCGAACAGCCGGAGCATAGGTGGCCGGCACTTTTTGCTGTATGGTTTCGTTGAACCACCATGCGGACGGCAAAACGCTTGAGGCGTGCAAATCCGCAAAAACCACGTTGATCGCACCACCAGGATGGCGTTTCGTGGGAATCCGCTGCATCCACTGTGCAGTGGAGTCCCGGAGATAAGGCCCGAACGCCTGGGCACTGGTGATAAGATTGGCATAGCCCAACCCGGTAGCGTGGTCAACCGCATATTCACCGCCCAAAGCTTCGTCCACCGTGTTCGGGCCGGCGTCCACAATCAGCAAGCAGGTGCTCGGGTTGTACACCCGATCCATGTTGCCGCGAAGGCGCTCACCGGCCTTTTCCCAGTTAGGCCTGTTGCTTTCGCCCCGGGCTCCATCCTTCCAGCATGCCGGCCAGGATTTGTTGTCCCTCTCGCGGGCTTCAGTCCCCACAATATCTTCATTGATCCCGTAACTCAGGTAGCCCCAATACGCCGTGTTTTCGTCTCCCGTAAACGGATCGTCCGGATCGCCGGTGCCCCGCAAGCTGTCGCCCCGCGGGTAAAACGGTGTGGATATCCGCACGCGGTCGGCTGGGCACATCGCCAGTTCAAAATCGTCGGGCATCTTCGACCGGTCGTCGAACGCATCCACGAACGTGTTTCGGCGTATGCCCCAGTCCCAGTTGTGCCCATACCCGACGCCCGCTGCCTGGGCCATCGCCACAGGCCAGGCAAGAATCTCTTTCGCCCTGTCGTACTCGAAGGTCTGCTCATTGGGATCAGCGGAAATTCGCCCGATGAGCGAGTTGCCTTCCGTGGCCGACAATTGAAAACGACCGTTGTGGTCACCGGTGAAAACAAAACCCGCCTGTGCCAACCCCCGCTCGTGTGCCAGGCACTTCACCGTCTTTGCCTGGTCGCGGGCTCGGCTTAGGGACGGCAGAAGTATCGAAATCAGCAGAGCAATAATGGATATCACCACCAGAAGCTCGACGAGGGTAAACCCGTGGGGAATCCACCTCCCGTGTTTGCGGGCCATATCACAAATTCTGACGGGCAACCTTCCCTGTGCGGACCTGGCGTGGGACATCTCCGTAACCTCTTGATTCTAAAGCACTTCTAATCCTGGCGACTCTCCACATACAGAGCAAACCCTGGACGCATCGCACAATCGTAGAATCGTCCGCGTCCACTGACTCGCTATCGTTGACATCGACAGCGAGTCCGATCCTAAAACATTTTATTTTAGCGGAACTTGGGCACAGGTGTCAACGAAAACCTCGATTTTCATGGCGAGCAACCCGGCAATCGAGTTTCGGCACGTAGGGTGGGTGGAACCTCGCGGAGCGAGG
>JAGLWJ010000723.1 GCA_023133475.1 Phycisphaerae bacterium
CGAGCGTTCGGGTCGGCATTCGCCGTGAGCAGCAATTTCAGCATGTCCCGGCGAATGCCGACCCGAACGCTCGGGACCAAAAAGGCCGAACACCGCTGCACTACGCCGCGTTGGGCAACCACAAACCGCTGATCGAACAACTGATCGAGCACAAGGTGCAGGTCAACGCGACCGACAAGCTGGGCGAAACACCGTTGCATTGTGCAGCCCGCCGCGTTCGGCACAAAGCCACGGAACTGCTGCTCAAAAGCGGTGCGGAGGTCAATGCCCCAAACACCGCCGGAATGACTCCATTGCACACTCTTGCGGCTCATCCCCACGAGCATCGGGACCTGGACCGCAAAGGTGAGTTCACCAGGGTGGCTGAGCTGTTGTTGAAGAGCGGAGCGGGCCTTACGATCAAGGATCGTCAGGGGGCTACGGCGCTGGACTACGCGGAGAAGAACGGTCACAAGAACCTCGCCCGGTTCCTGGGCGAGCATGGTGCCGGCAATTAGCCCACCTAATGCACCGAAAGTCACTTGTAGCATCTGTAGGGCGGGTTTTACCCGCCTTCTTGACGTGGGATGGCGGGTAGAACCCGCCCTACATGCGATTCGCAAAGATTCTCGTGGTTGATAGTATAATAGTCGGATGCAGCGTGACGAGACAGAGAACCGCGGGGAAAACAACACCGATGCACAGCGGGGCCAACCGGGTTCCGCCGACGCCGGCCCGGATGATCCTGAACTCATCGAGCGCCTGAGGGATGGCGACGGGGATGCCCTGCGGGTTTTGATGGGCCGATATGACCGTTTGGTTCGCTATGCGGTCTTTCGTCTGTGCCGGGCGGAGTGCATGCAAGACCCCATATTTCTCGATTCTCGTGCCTCGGAGGCCTGGACCGGGTTTGTGCAGTCGGTTCAACGTTCGGACTCCGCCCCCCCAAAAAACCTCAAAACCTATCTCATCCAGATCGCCAGGAACAAGTGTGCCGACGCTCTGCGCCGGCCGGAGCTTTCTGTCGGAATGGAGGCAGGCGACTTCGCCGACGACCTTAGCCGGCTCGAAGCTCCGTCCCCTGCCGGTGTCGAGTTGCTCATCCGAGCCGAAGAGGTGCTGGCTTTGCGCGGTTGCATGGAGAAGCTGGACCTGTCCGATAAGAAAATCTGCGAGCAGTTGGAGCACCTCGTCGCCCGGCGTTGGAAGCCCGCTGCCGAAGCTTTGGGCATGCCGGAATCCACTGTCCGATCACGCTGGGCAGTTATCGTGTCCAAGCTAAAAACCTGCCTCGAGAAAAAAAAACAGAAAACCTTCGCGCCTCGCCGGCCATCGGAAGACTCCTAAAGTGAAGACGCAGCCGAGAGCTGACGCAGGAGCCAGACGACCATGGAGCACAAGCAAAGCCAATTCGACGAGTTCGATCGCTTGATGCTCGATCTGGCGGAAGCTCGGCAGGCTGGCGTCTTCGACGCAACGCCGATCGAGGTGGAGTCCTTGATGGCACCGCCGGTGCTGAGCGGCCCGGCTCACTGGTATCGCCATGTGCTGGTGGGGTTGCCTCTGGCGGCTTGTATTGCCATGTTCTTCGGGGTTGCGACGCTGTGGAAAGCCAGTTCGGAGACCGGGAATCGGGTTATCACCGGCACGGCGGCGATTTCCAGCTTTGGTTCGTCAATGACAACGCCAATCGAGCAGTGTCAGACCATGGATGACCTGCGGACCTGTTTCCGCGGGCCGGGCATCCTGGTTGACGGAGGGTGTCGCTGTGCGGATTTCGATGGTGATGGCGACGTTGATCTCCGCGACATGGGAGCCTTTCAACTGGACCAGACAGCCGATTGATTTGTGAGTAAAAAAAACGTGTTGCGCGTTTTGATCACCCGCCGACGGCGTAGTCGGCGGGTATTTTTTTATCAACTATCGATACCGATGGTTTTGGCCAGGAAGGCGGGTAAAACCCGCCCTACATTGGCGGGTGGCATGGTCCACGCT
>JAGLWJ010000724.1 GCA_023133475.1 Phycisphaerae bacterium
GGCTCGGGCCTATGGTGTACTCCATCAGCGGGGTCTCTTTCAACCGCGCCGGAAGCGAACCCGCCTCCAGGATGGTCACCAACTCCTTGACCCGCTCGGGGGTGAAATCGCCGGTGATCTGACCGCGCTCATTGATCTGGCTTCTGATCGTCGCGTGGGACATAGCCGCCCCGTCCAGCAAGATGGCCAGTTGGCGTTCCTTGTTCAAGCGGGTTAATTCACCAAACGAACGCCCACCCCGCGAATCAAGCTGAAAGCTGACCGCCGGGCGACCGGTGTTCGGGTCGGTGTATGCCATGGCCCGCACCAGCTTCCACTTCAGACCCTTCTCGTGCAGCAGGCTGTATTTCTTGCCGGTGTGCATCAGCACGTAGTGGTTGCCGGCGTACTTCTCGACGATCTCGTCGCTGCTGCCCTTGACCGAGTCGAACTCGGAGATGTCCTTGTCCCGCATGCCGGGCATGAAAGAGCACACTTTTTCGATGGGGAACCAGCCGTATTCGTCACCCGCCTCGAGACGTGGGCCTCGGCGCTGGAGCTTGTCCACGTAGCCGGCAATCTCCTTCTTGAGACTGGGGTCCTGGGCCCAGGTCATGCTCCGATTGGCTGGATCATGCTCCGCCAGAATGCGGAACTCCAATACACCCGCACCGCGAATGCGGCGCTTCAAGTCCGAAGGGTCTTCCAACGCCCCCTTATTGCGAGACCAGAGTTCGTGCTTCTCGAGAGCATCATCCATGAGCGACACATAGGAGGAGTATTGGCTTTTCAGCTTGGCAATTTCCTTATCGCGTTCCTTGCGGTCCTGCAATGCCAGCACGTCCTCCAACCGCCCCAACGCCAGAACCGTTCGCTCAACTTCGGTCAAAGCGGTGTCGTAGGCCGCTTCGGCCTCTTCCACCACCGACCAGTCCCCTTCTTTGTCCTCCTCCGCCTCTCGATAGGTCTTGTAGGCATCCTTCATCGCCTCGAGCCTGGGTCCGCGCTCTGCCACGATGCTCGTCTGCTCGGCGACCCATTTGCCCCACTCATCCTCGGTTGCGTTCAGCTTGAGTTCGATGTCGATGCGGTTGATGTTCATGTTCCGCACCTTGGCCAGCGCCGCGTTGTAGTCTGCGCGGCGATTCAGAACCTCCTTGGGAGGGCGCGGCATTTGAATCTCGATGCGTGTTCTGCCGATCGGGCGCCACACCAGATTCAGTTGCCCGTTGGGGTCCACCCGCCGTTTCAGAATGCTTATCACCCGATTAGCCAGATCGGACTTCTCCTCCGCCTCCATGCCCGTGGTGTCGATCTCGTAGAGCAGACTCGTTCCACCCACCAGATCGATACCACCCTTCAACTGGTCCGAAGGCGGATAGATCGCAAAAACCGCCGCCACCAGCGGCACAATCACCAAACCCCATTTCAAAAGCCGATTCTGTTCGTTCATGGAATAACCTCAAATTACATTATAACTTTGCAGACAATCGCAGGGCGGGTTCTACCCGCCTTCCTGGCATGTTGCGGCGGGTGGAACCCGCCCTACATTTTATTTTCACAACAGTCGTAACGGAAAAAAGTCGCTCAGGCGGAAAACATCCTCCGCGGGAGCATAGTTACGCCGACATGCAAGGGAATTCGGAGGGTGGTGCGTGTGTTCGGCTGTTCGGGTTGATCTCCACCGATGGGCAGTGCCAGCGGCGGAAATCGTCCCCCGCCCCGACAAGCCCGCGCCCCTCCAGCTCGGGGCAGACCAGGCTACCGGTTTCCCGAAACAGGGGGTGTTTGACTTGTGGTAGGGGACGAGCCGTTGCCGTCCGGTCCCAGTCGCTTTGAGTGCAGACCATCAGCACCGGATCAGTGCCCGGTGCCCGCTGGGTCGGCTCGCTGTCACGCTCTGGGGATTCTCCAGGAAGCGTGGTCGACTTGTCGAGCCGCTCGCGAGCCTCCTCTAAAAGTGAGACTTTAGCGACAGGCCCATAAGCCGCCCCTGCCACCACCACAACGCAGAGTGGCAACATGGCTGGGCAGGTGAATCGGGGCTTTAGTCGATGGTCACCTCTCACTAGCATGGCGGAACATCATACTACCTTTGGAGCTGAGAGCAACAGGCAGACGTAGGGCGGGTTCCACCCGCCGTCCCACGTCAAGAAATCGCCCCATGCCAAGAAGGCGGGTAAAACCTGCCCTACAACTGTGATTGTGCCGTTTTCTCTGTTTTTCACGCTC
This sequence comes from Phycisphaerae bacterium, assembly GCA_023133475.1. Classification (GTDB taxonomy): domain Bacteria; phylum Planctomycetota; class Phycisphaerae; order UBA1845; family UBA1845; genus JAAEQG01. The sequence continues at coordinate 2,212 of JAGLWJ010000724.1, forward strand.
CCCGTTGGGGAGCCGCTAAACGCCGCTGACCTACGTTTTTCATGAACGCAGAGACGCAGAGAGCGCAGAGAAGAAGGAGGGGAGTGTGCCCAACGACAATGTCTCACATCCCCCCATTTTCAATTTTTCATTTTCCATTCTCTATTCCTCATTCCTCTGCGGTGAATTATTCGGGTTAGATGCGATTGCCCTGGGGCGAAACCCACCACGCCGGTTGGTGGGTTCCACCTCGCTCCGCGAGGTTCCACCCACCCTACGTTTGACACCGTCTCCATGGTCTCCAGGTGCCACGAAGGAAGGCCACACCCGTGGTTGAAGTGTTGTTAAAATTTTTGTTGCACGAGTTGGCGAAAAGCTGTATGCTGCAAATTGATCAGTCTGCTTCTGCTGAGATCGGCGGGGGGGAGTTGTATGCCTCCAGCCCCTGAATACGTGGGGGAAGGACGGCAAGGGAAGTGTTTGTTCTCCCATCTTTCTACTGCCGTGCTCATACGGCACATTTTTGGCAGACGGACAAAACACTGGACACGGTGAGTGGCCTTTGACGGGTTGTGCCCGCAGGGTGATGGTGATTATCGGGCGAATGCGTAGTGCCATCCTGAGCATTTCCAGAGTCTCTCACGAACAAAGAGGGAGGCAGCGGGGAGTTTGTGTGATGATCGCCGGCCCGAGTGATCGGCACAGCCCAAATGCCGCGAGGCCTGAGTTTGGTGGTGGATCAGAAGGGGCGATTCGAGTAACGCCTCTTCACAACCTGTTTACTGAGGAGATGAAGATGAGGATTAGCAAGAGTAGAGGCGGCCCACTGGCGGCTGCGGTGATGGTGTGGGCACTCGTCGGAGTGACCTCGGCCAACGCGGAGATCACCACAGAGCAAACGCGCAATGTTTACTATTCTGTGGTGGCGTGGTACAATAGTGGCCCACCCGACCACGTTATGTACGTAGATGACCCCTGGGATGAAGCCACGACAGACACACTGGGGTCCTGGAACCAGACCAAATCATATACCGCAACAAGCCCCGGTTCTTCCGGTTATGGCCGGGCGTACCAGTCTTCCGATATCACGTTGGGGGTGGACGGGCTTTCGGGGTCGGGGCAACTCGAGTGCAACGCCAGCGGCTCGTCGAGCTACGACTGGTCCAGCGGCCCCGGCTCGGGGGGGGGAGGTAACGCAGACACAGAGTATGAGGTCTGCTTCACCATCACTCAGGATTCGCGTTTCGATTTCAGTGCTTCGGTCCAACACGGCGCGGTCCAAGGTGAGGCGTGGCTCAACTCGTGGATTTATCTCTTCCGCGGAGGCAGTACAATTGCATCGTTCACTACAGCAGGAAACTACAGCATCCTTGAGACGCTGTCCCCCGACACCTACGTGATCCGGGTACGCCTCGAGGTCAGCGCTGCGGAGCATGCCACTTGCAGCTCCGCTAGCGTGTCCGCGCAAGCCAGCTTCAACTTCACCCTTGTGGAGTTGGTCGACAGTGATGGTGACGGCCTGTATGACATCAACGATAACTGCCCGAACGACTACAACCCTGGGCAAGAAGATGCGGATGGTGATGGGGTTGGCGACCTCTGCGATCTTTGCCCAGGCGCGGATGACAATGCGGATATCGATGGTGACGAGATACCGGACGAATGCGACAACTGCCCCAATGACT
>JAGLWJ010000725.1 GCA_023133475.1 Phycisphaerae bacterium
GTGCATATCAACTGTAGGGCGGGTTCCACCCGCCTTCTTTTTCCGTGGCGGGTGGAACCCGCCCTACATCACTTGTTGGAGACTGTAGGCTTGGGGCGTTCGATCCGCACGCACCTTACGGTGATGATGCGCTCGTCACCTTTGTGAGTCACTACGGTTTCGCCCTCGGCACGCTCCCCAACCCTGACGTCTTTAAGCTCGGCGGCAATGCCGTTGATGAAAATCTCGGTTTCTCGAGTCACGACGGCTTCGGCAGTCAGGGTTCGGCCGTGTTTATCGCTGTAATAGGAAATCCGCACGCGACCGTTAGCCAAGTCGATTTCCTCGACCGTGCCCGTCAAGATATATACCTTCGGAACGCGACTGTCTTCTTTGCAACCTGCCGGAACCAGGCCAACCGCGACCAATAGCAACGCCATCATAGCCCATCGATCAAGCGACATTAGTTAGCCTACTCCAAGAGGTCCAGATCAGGATCGCCGATGATGAATCCCAATTCGCGCAAGCGCGCTGACAGGTCCTGATACCATTCAAGGGTGTTCTCCATGTTCTTCTCGAGCTTTTTGATATCTTTCCTCATGCGCCGGCCGGTGTATTCGCGTGCAGCCCCTGTGAGCTTCTGCATTTCCTCCTGCTTGTTTTGGATCTCTTCTTGCAGACGCATGAACTCAGAATAGTACAACTCCGACTGCCAACTCCACAACCAGAGCATGGCGCGGTCGGCGATGTTGCTGCCAAGTTGGCTGGCGATCATCAACCGATCCGAGACGGTGTTGATCTGTTTCTGCAGCTTCATGAACAACCTGCGATTCTCGGGAGGCTCAGTCTCACGCTCGGTCAAGAGTTGCTTGGCCTGAAGCAAAGCATCCCGCGCCACTACCGCACTGGCATGCTTGTAGACCTGGGGATCACTCAGCGGCTTGCCGTCAAACTTCGCGTCGGGGAACCGGTCCAAAACTACCACCCGAGCTTGGGCATACCACTTGATCCCCTCGTCACCAGACCTCTTGAGCTTTTTGAAACCGCGTTTAGCCCCCTCCAGATCACCTTCCAGCCAGTCACACGTCGCGTCCAGCAGGCGCAACTGGTCCTGCCGCAACCAGCCTTGACGAACGAACGAACGATGCTCCATTCGCTTGGCCAACTGCTGTTTGGCTTCGGCAATCTTGCCCTCCTCCAGCAACTTGGCCAAAGCCTGCAAATCCAGCGAGGCTTTTACAAACAGGTCCTCGAATGTTGTCTCACGTTTTCGGCATTTGTCATTGTCGACTTCGTCGATGATCGCCGCACGCACGTTCGTCAACACAAGATTCTGCGGGGAATCGCTGATCGCCAAGACCGCCTGAATCGCATGACCCTCAAATTCCCCGATCACCTTGGACCCATCAAGGAAATGCACAACCTGCTCATCATCCTTGTTGGTCTCGATCGCTGAAATCGCGTTCAGAGATCGCGAAATCTCCACCCCCAGGTCGCCGATAAACTTGAACTTCCCGGAGGTCTCGCGGAGGAGCAGATGGTAGTTGTCCCCGCCGATCAGCAGGTTCTTGCCTTGCGGGGGTTCAGGGCACGTCTTTGCCTTGCGAAACACTACGGCACAGACCTCACTGAGGTCTTGCTCAAAGGGTTCTCCACCGGATGGCTTGAAATGGATCACTGCTTCATCGCGGAGGAACGGAAGACGCTGCCCCCCATCCATCAGAATGATGCCGTACTCATCATCCTGTTCCAATAGGTATGCCATGTGCACACAGGGCAAGGTGAGTTCGCCTAACGGAGTGGGCAACACTACCGAATCACCCACCGGAGCCCCGCAGATACGGTTGCCGTCCTCCAGGAAAAGACAGTCCGTGGAAGTCTGACGCACGTAGCCGGCCACAGACACAAAACCGTCTCTGCCAACCAAATGCGTGTAGAACGGTTCCAGGTCGATCCCAGACTCGAGTTTGCCGCGTTGAAAGGCGAAGGTGATGAAATCTCGCGTCAAATCGGGAGGAACCAGTGCGGATTGGTGAGACCGGCCCGCGTATTCGGCTACAGGCTTGAGGGTCAAAGTGCCCACGCAGTAACCGTTGATGTCAACCATAGGCCCCCCGCTATTGCCCGGATCAGCCATTACATCTGTGTTGATCATTTTCAGATCACCATCAGGACGCTGAGGCATGCTGACGATATGGCCTTCGGAGATTGCGACAATAGGGTGTTTCTTTTTAGTTAGTTTGCGGCTGTCCCCGCCTGGGAACCCGTAACACCAGACCTTCTGACCAATCGACAAGCGGCGATTGGGCACCAGTTTGAGGTAGTGCGGCGTCTCCAAAAACTGCCCATTCTCCTTGCCACCCTCGCCGTAAACCTGCAGGATGGCTTGGTCCGCCATGTCGTCCTGATACTGAACGTATGCTTCGTATCTTTTCTCGTCCTCCGTGCCGGCATCCACGATCACATACCACACCAGGCGGTTGTAAATCAAGTACTGCTCACGCTGCTTCTCCCACCGTGGTTTTTTGTGGGTTGGGTCCACCACGTGGTTGTTGGTGATGCACAGCCCCGTGCGATTGATGAAGTACCCCGAGCCCGAGCCCAGGGGTGTATCACCCTTTTTCTTTCTGGACATGCAGGTGAACACTTCCACAGCGGCGTGCTTGACATGCTCGCGCACCTCTTTTGACTGGCTTTGTGCCCACGCCGGCTGGTTTGCCAAACCGGCGGCGATGAACGCCGCCAGAATCAGCACGCTTACCCACCCTGCACCACCGGCAGACAACGCCGGTGCACACCTTGTCTTCTCGGCAAACTCTCGCGTACCGCACTCATTCATGGTCATCACCTTTGTCTTGAACACCGTTACCGGCCAATCCACTTGGCGCACTACCGTCCCTCCTGCATCGTGTCCACCTCTTGATTATAGGCTTATTCCACCCGCCGGAACACCCCCCTCGGGCAGCCAAGACAAACTGTTACATATACAGATGTAGGGCGGGTTCCACCCGCCAAGCCACGCCAAAAAGGCGGGTGGAACCCGCCCTACTAATGTCGTTGCATATGCGGAAAGGAGGAATGAATCGCCTCTCAGCCCCCTCCGCCCGGCCCGTCAAGCCGGTGAATCGCTCCCCCATCGGATGAAATAACGGGCCGGCTATCCCATCCCATGGCTGAGCGACCACCGCAGGAAACCCTGCGATGACAGTCTTCCGCGATTCGCCCGCGCCTCGCTGATTGGCGTCCGAAGACTCCCAACTTTCGCGGTGTCCCATCAGCCTTGGCCGACGACCGGAACCACCCGCTACGGCGTAGTCAGGCTAGTGCTACTCGAACCCGCCCCGTCATCCACCAAACTGACGAAAAACGCCTGGATGACCGTGCTAGCCAGACTTTGGCTGGTGGTCTCCAGCCCGGTAAGAAGAGTGGATCGCACGGTGGGATCACAACTGCCCAACTGCAACATGCTGCCACCCAACGTCAGCGCCATAACCAATCTCAGCAAGCGCCCGTTGAAGCCTCGTTTCGTCATGGACTTCACTCCTCAATTGTGCCCGGGCTGTCGAGCCCAACCACACATAATGTAACCCTACTCGATTTCGCAGACCTACGCAATCCGTGGTTCCTTTCCGGACCTTGCCTGCTCTCTGGTACTACACATCGGATGCTCCCAGGCCGCAGTTTAGAACATCCGATAGTGTTTCGTCCGGTAGTGTGCCGAAGCATGGGTGGGCCACGGCTGGGTGGCCCATCGCTGGTGTAGGGCGGGTTTTACCCGCCTTCTTCGCATCGCACGGCGGGTGGAACCCGCCCTACATCAAAGCCGGCCGCTCCCTTACGGTCGCGGTACTGATTGGAGCAGATTGCCGCTCCAGGCGTCTCCGGTGTATGATGCCGCCGGGCAGAGGGCTTATTGCCTCAGTGACCATGACCAAATAGACGACAGGGATCGAAATGGAACCAGTAAACCGCAAACGACGCGAACTGACTCTCAAGGATCGGCTTTCACGCCTCACCTACCTCCAGGCCTGCAAGCTCCTGGGGGCTGATGGCGAAAGCCTGATCCGCGAGGGTGGGAAACACGAGATCGACATTGACGAACAAGTGCATCTGGGCGGGGACCTTTTCCGCCTGCGGCTGCCCGACGCGGTGGTCACGATAACCCTGATGGCCCAGGCAAAGCAGCGGTTGCACTGGAACTGCACGCAGTGCCAGACAGCCTGCGCCCACGTGGGGGCGGCTTTGTCGCTTATCCTCGAAGAGAAGATGGCATTGGGTCTGGCTGCCCCGCCGCCGGAGCGAATCCCCGTCGAAAGCCTCAGTGAAGAGGAATTGGTCAGCGAAGCCATCCGCCAGCGCCAAGAGCGGGCAAGCACGGAGAAGATGATCATCCGCTCGACCAATCCCAAAACGCTCTGGACCGACTATCTGGTGACCAACGCCGAATCGGGAAAGAGCTATCGGGTAGCCTTACGCGGATGGGAGCCCGGGCAATCCTACTGCTCCTGCCCGGACTTTCGCAAGAACACCCTAGGCCTCTGCAAACACATCCTGAACGTCCAGCGGAAGGTCAAAAGTCGCTTCCCGGCTGCGGTGTGCAACAGCCCATACCAGCAGACGCAAGTTGCGGTCTATCTGCACTACGGCAAGGAAACCGAGCTACGCCTGCTCCTCCCGCCAGAACTCGACGAAACCGCGGCAGCGATCGTCGAGCCAATCGGCGGCGGCGCCATTCGGGACGTCCGCGATCTTCTCAATCGCGTGCGGAAGCTGACGGCAGCCGGCTGTGACGTCATGATCTATCCCGACGCGGAGGAGCACATCAATCAGCAACTGTTTCTGGGCCGGATCGAGTCCAAGGTGGCTGAGATTCGCAAGAACCCAAAAGAGCATCCCCTGCGCCGGCAACTGCTCAAGGCTGACCTGCTCCCGTACCAGATGGACGGCGTCGCCTTTGCCGTGGGCGTCGGGCGCGCGATTCTGGCGGACGACATGGGCTTGGGAAAGACGATCCAGGGCATCGGTGTGGCGGAATTGCTGGCCCAGGAAGCCGGTATTTCCAAGGTTCTGATCATCTGCCCAGCCACGCTCAAGTCTCAGTGGCGCAGCGAAATCCACCGTTTTTGCGGGCGCGACTGTCAACTCGTGCTGGGCAGTGCCCAGGAGCGCGCCCGGCAGTACGATAACGAATGCTTCTTCACCATCTGCAACTACGAGCAGGTGCTACGCGACATCCTCGCTATCGAGCAGGTCAAGTGGGACTTGATCGTCCTGGACGAAGGGCAACGCATCAAGAACTGGGAGGCCAAGACCAGCCGGGTGGTCAAGGGTCTGAAATCGCCGTTCGCCCTGGTTCTTTCGGGGACGCCCCTGGAGAATCGGCTTGACGATCTTTTCTCCGTGGCCGAGTTCATCGACGACCGCCGCCTGGGGTCGGCATTTCGCTTCTTCAACCGCCACCGGGTGGTGGACGAGAAGGGCAAGGTGCTGGGCTACAAGAACCTTGGCGAATTGCGCAAGCGACTCAGCCCCATTCTGTTACGCCGCACACGGGCTTTGGTCATGAGCGACCTTCCGCCGCGGACTACCGAGATTCTGCGGATCGCGCCAACCGAGGAGCAACTCGACCTCCACAGGGCACACATGCGAGTCGTGAGTTCCATCGTTAAGAAACAGTACATCACCGAGATGGACCTGCTTCGCCTGCAAAAAGCCCTGCTCATGTGCCGCATGTCCGCCGACAGCACGTTTCTGGTGGATAAGAAGGACCCGGGCTATTCCAGCAAGTTGGAAACCCTCGACAATCTGTTCGAGGAGCTTTTTCAGGAAGAGGATCGCAAGGTGGTCCTGTTTTCGGAATGGACCACCATGCTGAATCTGATCGAGCAGTTGCTCGATAAGCGCGGCATCCGGTACGTCCGTCTCGACGGTTCGGTGCCTCAGAAGAAGCGACAGCAACTGGTCGCCACTTTTGGGAAAGACCCTGATTGCAGGCTGTTCATCTCTACCAATGCCGGTTCGACCGGTTTGAACCTCCAGGCTGCCAACACTGTAATCAACATTGATCTCCCGTGGAATCCGGCTGTGCTGGAGCAGCGTATCGCCCGCGCCCACCGCATGGGCCAGAAGAGGCCTGTCCAGGTCTTTGTCCTGGTCACCGAGGGGACCATCGAGGAGAACCTGCTCACCACCTTGTCAGCCAAGCACGAACTGGCGTTGGCGGCCCTCAACGCCGAGTCAGACGTTGACACCGTGGACCTCGCCGGCGGCATGGAAGAGTTGAAGCGGCGGTTGGAGGTTTTGCTGGGGGCAAAGCCTGAAGCGCCGGTGGACGAGAGCGAGAAGGTCAGGCAGGCTCAAGAGGCTGATCGCCTCGCCCGGCAGGAAAAAGTCGCTCTGGCGGGCGGTCAACTCCTGGGAGCAGCGTTTGCTTTCCTCGGCGAAATGCTCCCCGCACGGGAAGAAACCTCCCAGTCCAGGCAGTTGGCTGAAACGGTGAAGGAACGCTTTGCAGAATGCCTCGAAAAGGACGAAGACGGTCGCCTCAAACTGACCGTGACACTCCCCGATGCTTCCACACTGGACACGCTGGCAAACTCGCTCGCCCACCTTCTGGAAGCAAGATGAGAAGAAATGGAAAATGGAAAATGGAAAATGGAAAATGAAGTGAGTGTGTGCATCTTCCGAATGTAATTCGCGTTTTTCCCCATTCGTTGTGCTCCACGCTCCACGCTCCACGCTCCACTCTACACGCTCCCCTTCGGGTCGCCGCTAAACGCTGAGGACTTGTCGCCGCT
>JAGLWJ010000726.1 GCA_023133475.1 Phycisphaerae bacterium
GGGGGTCGCTCCGAACGACTAAATCGACAGCCGCTAAAGCGGTAGGGCCACCCATCCAGGGACAACCCTTCGCATCAGCCGTGACAGAGCACTAGCGTGTAGACTGCCGGGGCAGTCTATTGCCGTTTTGCCTGAAAGCAATCGCGGCAATACACCGGACGGCCTTCTGTCGGCTTGAACGGGACCGTGGTGGTGGCCCCGCATTCGGCACAGACTACCTCGTATGTCTCGCGCGGCGGGCGCCCACCGCCGCCGCCGCCGCCGCCCTGACGCCGCCCACCTTGGGCCTTACGCTGCTCACGGCACTGGCGACAACGCTTGGGTTCATTGGTGAAGCCACGCTCGGCATAGCGGCCTTGGTCCTCGGCAGAATGAACAAATTCCTGACCACAGTCGACACAGGTGATGTTTTTGTCTTCAAACGACATCCGGGGATTCCTCCGATTGAGGGAGAGGCCAGAGTGCATTGGCCAACTACCAAGGATAATACCTACCCTTCCCGACCAAAAGGGAACACGAAACAGACATGGCTTTATTCAACACAAACAAGCCACCCTATGTGTGCTAACCCCTTTTGCCCGAGCAATCCGCCTAATCAACAAGGTGATACCTTATCACCCATCCAACTTTAGTATGCCAGAAAAACCAGGATCAGTCAAATGGACACCACAAACTTCAGCGCGATCGCATCTAATTCACTGCGGAAAATGGAAAATTAAAAATTAAAAATGGGGGGATGGGAAGCGTGATGAATGGAGAATGTGGGCGCTCGCAACGGCGCCGGGGTATTTGGCGGCGACAATCCGCAACGTTTAGCGGCGACAAATCCGCAGCGTTTAGCGGCGACCCGAAGAAGAGCGTGAAAGATGGAGCGTGAAGAACTGAAAACGTTGCCAAGTCAGCATTTTCCATTTTCCATTTTCAATTTTCAATTCAGCTCACCCAGTGCGTCGACCAGTGCGTCGATTTCCTTCCTGGTGCGCTTCTCGGTAACCGCCACCACAAAGCAATCCTTCATATCCTGATACCATTGGTGCAGAGGGACGCCGGCCAGAATGTTCCTGGTGCGGCAATGCTTCAACACCTGCTCGACGTCGCGGTCGGTCTGCACCACAAATTCCTTGAAAAACGGGGCGGCGAAACGCAATTGGAATCCATCCAACCCGGCGATTCGGCCGGCGGCATAGTGGGACTTGTCCAAACATTGCGCCGCCGCCTCCGCCAGCCCCTGCTTGCCCATCGCCGCCAGGTGCACCGCCGCCCGCAAAGCCATCAACCCTTGATTCGTGCAGACGTTGCTGGTGGCTTTCTCGCGGCGGATGTGCTGCTCGCGGGTTTGCAGAACCAGGCAAAAGCTGCGGCGCCCGTCCACGTCGCGAGCCTCGCTGACCACGCGCCCGGGCATCTTACGCAAAAACTTCTCGCGGCAGGCGAAGAAACCCAAGTAAGGCCCGCCATACGAAAGCGGAATGCCCAACGCCTGGCCCTCGCCCACCACGATGTCGGCTCCGTAGTCACCCGGTGGTTTGAGCAGAGCACAGGCAATCGGATCGGCACACACAACCGCCAGTGCCCCGGCGTCGTGGGCAATCTTGATGATCTCGTCGAGCGGTTCGAGGTGGCCTAGGAAGTTGGGCCACTGCACCACCACCGCGGCGGTCGATTGCCCCACGGCGGATTTGAGCGTTCCCAGGTGCGTCGTGCCCTCTCGACAGCCGACCTCGACCTGCCCAAAATCGCGCTCGCCGAGATAGGTTCGCAGTACAGCTCGTGTCTCCGGGTGGGTGACTCCGGAGATCACCACACTCGTGCGGCGGGTGATCGCAGACGCCATCAGCACCGCTTCCGCCACAGCAGTGGTCTGCTCGTAAAGCGAGGCGTTGGCCACCTTCATACCGGTCAACCGGCAGATCATGGTCTGGTATTCGTAGAATGCCTGGAGTGCCCCTTGGCTGGCTTCTGCCTGGTAAGGTGTGTAGGCTGTGCGGAACTCGCCGCGCATGGCTAAATGGTCCACGATCGTCGGGATAAAGTGGTCATAGGCGCCGGCGCCCAGGAAGCAAACCAGGTCGTCACAGGTCTTGTTCCGCCCAGCCAACGAGCGTAAATCAGCCAACAACTCCATCTCCGAAACACCCGCGGGAATCTCGAGCGGATGATCGAGACGCTGCTGCCGGGGGATACGCGAGAAAAGCTCTTCGACAGACCCGGTGCCGATGGTCTTGAGCATGTGCTCGACCTGCGTATCAGAAAGCTGTGTGTAGTTCATGGATGAAACTTCTCATGTCGAACGATGGTTGGTTACGTCCACCTTGTAGACTTTGGTTTCGAGGACCCGATTGTAATTTGACCAATTGCTTTGGGGATCGCGGTCCTTCTCGATCTCGGTCAGGTATATCTTGACCTTCGCATCGAGATTGTCCAGATGGTGGATGGCGATGGCTTCGGGGATCGCCGGCAGTTTAGGGCTGCCGAACTCGTACTTTCCATGGTGCGAAAGGATGAGGTGCTGGAGGACCCACTTGAGCTGGTCGGGGAAGAGTTTTCCGGTGTCCGCCTCGACCAATTCGCACTTCTTTTCGATCCACAGAGTCGCCTGGACGATGTGGCCCATCAGTTGGCCCGGGTCGGTGTAGCTGAAGTTGGTCTGGTAGCTCAGCTCGGCGGTTTTGCCCATGTCGTGCAGGAAGATACCGGTCAGCATCAGGTCCG
>JAGLWJ010000727.1 GCA_023133475.1 Phycisphaerae bacterium
GCTGTCGAACGACACCCCAAGCTCCAACTCGATGATCTGAACATCCACGGTGTCGGTGGACATGCCGATGTTGTTGTCTTCGCCCTCTTCGCCTTCTGGTATCTGACCATTGATGTCACAGCGGACAATCACATACTGCGGAACCGGGACGACACCGGGCACCAGCGCCGTCTTGGACGCGGTATAGCTGCCGCCATCAGCCGCCACCGTGCCGGTGTGCTTCACCTTGGCCACCAAAGCGTCGCCGAGGTCCCAGGTCTCGTCGACGGAGAGGTACACCGAGTCGTACCAACTCCCCAGCGCCGCGTTGGCACCCTGGTTGGTCACCGTCCACACGAAGGTTGCTTGTTGGCCTGGAGACGCTGTTAGCGGCACTACGATGTCCGTGACCACCAGGTCAGCCTGCAGCGGTTCGCCAACCGCGATTGTATCCTCGCTGTAACCGAGGTTGTTGCCCTCAGCCTCGTACTCGAAGACCTCATCGGTGCTGTCGGCCAGCACCAGGACATAGTAGTCATCCGACAGGGTCGAAGCCGGAATGGTGAACGTCTTGTTGCGGTTATACGTAACCTGCGAACCCAGCGGGTTCTCATGAACCACGAACCCCAGGAACGGATCGCTGCCGGGATCGACGAACAGGTCCAGCGAAAGGTATACGCTATCGCGCCACGAGCCGCTCGGGGTGGTCGAAGCCCCCGCGTTGATCACCGACCAGTTGACGGTGACGTCCTGCCCGGCGTAGGCCTGCTCCGGGCCGTTGACCGACAACACTTGCAGGTCCACTTCGGTGGCTGCGATGGTAATTGCGCTCGGTGAGGTGCTGGCGTTGTTGCCCTCGTCGGCACATTCCTCGACGTCGTCCTCGACGTCGGTGACCACGAACAAGTAGTGCACACCACTGACACCGCCAGGCAACGACACCTGGGCTGTGCGGGTGTACAAACCGCCGACACCCAACACCGTGTTACGTGAGAACTCGCCCAGAAGCGTGTCGCCCGCGTTGAAATCAGGATCGTCGGACAGGTACACCGCATCGATCCAGCTACTCGTCGACGTGGCCCGATCACCCACGTTGCTCACCGTCCAGCCCACCTGGATAGGCCAACCGGCATCTCCCATCGCGGGCCCGGAAACGTCGGTGACGATCAGGTCGGCTTCGATGCATGACACCTCGATCCCAGCCGGGTCGTAGCCAACGTTGTTCTCTTCACGCCCGGCTTCGTATACCACCTCGGCGTTGTCGGTCTCGACCAGGATGTAGTGAGAACCGGTGCCGCCGGCTGACAGTGTAACCGTCCTGCTCGCCGTATAGCCCTCACCCGCGCCCAAAGCACCGGAGTGGGTCAAGCTGCCGAGCAACACGTCGTTTTGCTTGTTCAGTTCCGTGTCGGTGGACAGGTAAATCGCATCGCGCCAGGAACTCTGATCGGTAGCCCGTTCACCGCTGTTCTCGACGGTCCACTCGACCAGAATCGGATCACCCGAGCTGCCCGAGATAGGCCCGGTTACCGTGGTGACCATCAGGTCCGGTTCCGTGGACACCACGCTCATCGGCACCGCCGCGGTGCAGTTGTTGTTTTCCTGCTCGGGCTCGAGCACATTGTCATTCTCGTCCGCACAGACGAAGACGTAATAAGTCCCGGAGATGCCAACAGGTAAGGTCACCGAACCAGACCTGTCATAGCTCTCGGCTGAATCCAACGCCCCGGTATGGGCGAAGGTGCCCAGCAGGGTGTCGTGGTCGGTGTTTAGCGTCCCGTCGGACGACAGGTAAACCGCGTCGCTCCAGAAGGTCGCGTCGGTCGCCCGATTGCCGGCGTTCACCACCGTCCAGTCCACCGAGATCGGCTGCCCCGACAGGCCCAGGCTGGGGACGGTGACGTTGCTGACCATCAGGTCGGCTTCGGTGAAGGCGATGAATATCCCGGCGGCGTCGTAATCGGCGTTGTTGCCGGTCGCACCGCATTCATCAACATCGCCGGCGGCATTGGTGAGTGCGAAGATGAAGTAGCTGCCGCTCATACCCGGCGGAAGCGTGACCTCGCGGGTCTCGGTATAGCCGTCAACCGGCTCGACCACATCGGCGTGGGTGAAGCTGCCCAGCAGCATGTCCTCGAACGTGTCGAGTGCCTGATCCGCAGACAGGTAAACCCGGTCCACAAAGGAGCCCGAGCCGGTAGCGCCGATACCAATGTTGGCCACCTCCCAACTCACCGTGACCTGCTGGCCCGAGGAACCCACACCGGGGCCGGCGACGTTGGAGATTTGCAAATCAGGTGCCTCGGTGGACACGAACATCGCCTCAAACACGTCGTCGTTATTGGCTTCGTATGCGGCGAAGTACTCCTCGACCTTGTCATCGACATCGGTGACAACGAACAAATAGTAAGGCCCGTCGATGCACGTGGGCAGCGTTACCGAACGCGACTGAGAATACGACTCATCGGGAGCCAACCCGGATTCGAAGTAGTCACTCTCGATGCGGCCGAGCAAGACGTTGTTGCCGGTCGTCTCAAACGAGTCGTCCGCCGACAGGTAGATCGCGTCGGTCCACCGATGCACCACCGTCGGGTTCTGGGAATGCCCGTAAGTGGTCGAGCCGCCGTAGTTGGTCACCATCCAGTCAACCACCACCGACGAACCAGCCAACGCCGACTCCGAGACGCTCAGGTACGAGATCTCCAGATCGGGTGGGGGTGTCAGAT
>JAGLWJ010000728.1 GCA_023133475.1 Phycisphaerae bacterium
GGGGGGGCGACTCCACGGTCGGCTTACCGTCCAAAGCGAAGTCGGCCGGGGCAGCACCTTCACCCTGTCAATCGACTTGTCCAAGGCGGGCATGGAGAGCCGGGGATTTAGAACGCGGATGGTCAAGCCCGCCGACCTGAGTGAGGAAGGGCAGCGAGACAGCATCGCCTCCACCACCCGACGTGCCCCCGCCATCCCGGTTCTGTCGGGGAACATTCTTCTGGCGGAGGATGCTCGAGATATCAGCAACATAATGTCGGCGCAGCTCGAATCCGCCGGGGCACGGGTCACGGTGGTGGACAACGGGCCTGACGCTGTTGAAAACGCTTACGATGGGGATTTCGATGTGCTCATCATGGATATTCACATGCCGGGCATGGACGGGATCACCGCGATCAAAGAAATACGCAATCGAGGCGTGCAGACGCCGATCATAGTAATCAGTGCCGATTCTTCGGAGCAGCGTTGTCGGGAGTGCAGCGAGGCTGGGGCAGATGGCTTTGTGCCCAAGCCCTTCCAAAGAATCCCTTTTCTGACCGAGGTCCGTCGCCACCTCAAGAAAACCGCCGACACCGGGAACCAAGACATGCAAAAGCCAATCCGATCCGACCTGGACCTCTCTTCGCCGAGAATGGCAGCCGTTATCGCCGAGTTCGTGGACACACTTGACCGGCGTGTGGAGCAGATGGAAACCGCTTTACAGAAGAACGACACCGAGACCATCACCCGCTTGGCTCATCAACTTAAAGGTGCCGGAGGAATTAACGGGTATATGTGCGTCTCGGACCTGGCCCGCCAGATCGAGGAATCTCTGGCCCGTGCGGACCGTGCGGCGGTTCAACGTGACCTGCACAAGTTCCGCAGCTTTGCCGAACGCATCCGTGCAGGGTTGTGACCACCCAAAAAACTTCCGGGGTTGGCCCTACCAGCCAATCCCGGAAGCGCGCCACGGCAAGAAGAGCCGCATATCGATCAGCCGGTACAAACGCGATGGATACCAGCCTGTGAAATCTTCTCGACGACGACGAGCAGTGTAGCACGCCACGGCGGCACTGTCAACGAAACTCACGCTTTTCCGAAGGATTCTGCATGGCTTGTAACTCCTTGCTGTGCACAGCGTTACGGCGATTCAAGCGACACTGCAACGCAGGCGTTCAGTGAACCCGTGTTCCGGATGGACGTGGGTGGCGTGGGTGGCCCATCGCTTTAGCGGTGGGGGACACGAATGGTTCGCCGATTCGCGTCCCCCACGGCTAAAGCCATGGGCCACCCAGCCACCCATCAATCGATACCGCGACCGCAAGGGAACAGACGGGTTCGCCGAAACTGAAAAAGATGGTATAATGAAAGGTGGAGAGCTTGCTCATCGAACGAGCAAGACGGACACCAGGAAATGGTTGACTGGAGGAGGAGGCTCGGTTGAACCATTACCGGATGATACGCGGCGGTTGACGTGTGGAAAATGTGATCTTATCGGGTTGATGTGCCAATGGCTCAATCGCTTTCACAAGTGATGGGGCAGTACATGCGGCTGGAGCAGCGGCTTACGCCACAGCTCATCCAGTCCATGGACATCCTGCAGCTCAACAACATGGCGTTGGAGAACCGCATCGCCGAGGAACTGGAGAAGAACTGCGCGTTGGAGCTTGCAGAGCCGCTCCAGAAAAAGACCAGCCCCGAGGGCGGTTCCGACCGGGCAAAGGAAGACGGTGTCGCACCCGAGTGTGGCGAGAGCTTCCGCCGTCTCGATCAACTGTCGCGGGAATACGACCTGGATTTCAACGAGGGTGCGTATAGGCCTCGACGCAACTACGACAACCGCGAACGCGACCCGAAAATGGACGCGATGGCCAACACCGCCAGCCGGCCGGAGAGCCTGGCGGAACATCTGCTCAACCAGTGGCACATGCTCGATCTGGGTCCGGAAGTGCGTCGGGCTGGTGAAGCTCTCGTCTATCACCTCGATGATGACGGCTATTTGCGGACACGGTTGGAGGAGGTTTCCGAGAACACCAGACCGCAAATTCCAGTCGAAGTTTTGGAGGAAGCATTGCCTTTGGTGCAGCGTCTTGATCCTGTGGGCATCGCCGCACGTGATTATCAGGAATGTCTGCTGTTGCAACTTGAGGCTCTGCCGGGCGACAACCGGATCGAGCGAGCCCTGATCCAGGATCACCTCGACGACGTGGTGAAGAATCGCTACCCGGTTATCGCCAAAGCCACCGGATATTCCACCGGTGAGATATCCGAGGCGGTGCGTGCGATCAGTTCAACGCTGGTGTTGCACCCGGCTTCTCTGGTAATCGAGGGGCAGGTTTTACCCATCCATCCTGATGTTCTCGTGGAGTACGCCTTGACTGGCGGTGGTCTTACGGTGCGTCTGACGCGGGGCAGTAGCCCGCGTCTGCGTATTTCCCCGCGAGCGGTGGAGATTCTCAAGAACCGCCAAAACGGGAAGGGTGAGCGCGATTTTATCCGCAAGCATGTCGAGGCTGCCAACGCACTCATTGATGCCGTGCAGTATCGCCGGAGCCGCCTGCTCGACGTAGCCAAAGAGATTGTCGAGAAACAGCGTGACTTTTTCGAGATCGGGGCTCAGGGCTTGAAGGTGTTGCGTATGTGCGATTTGGCTGCCGAGCTTGACTGCGATCCATCCACCATAAGCCGCACGGTGGCGGAAAAGTACATGCAGACGCCCCGCGGCATTTATCCATTGCGGTATTTTTTCACTGGCGGAACCGAAACCGGCGACGGGGAAAACACCAGTTGGGACAGCGTGAAGATTCGGGTGAAAGACATCATCGACGGCGAAGACCGTGATGCCCCCTATAACGACGACAAAATCGCCGCAATCCTCGGGAAAGAAGGCATCAAACTCTCACGCCGCACCGTGGCAAAGTATCGCCAGCAACTCAGCATCCCTCCCGCCAGGCGCCGGCAAAAGTTCTAAGTAGGGCGGGTTCCGCCCGCCACGCGAGGCCAAGAAGGCGGGTGGAACCCGCCCTACATCTCCATTCCGTCTTAGCTCATCCAGCGGGCGATGTCCTCAGCGAAGTAGGTCAGGATCAGGTCTGCCCCGGCACGTTTGATGGCGGTGGTGGTCTCCAAAGCGCAGCGTTTCTCGTCCAGCCAGCCGTTTCGGGCGGCAGCCTTTATCATGGAAAACTCGCCGCTGACATGATAAGCGGCGGTGGGCAAGTCAAACTCCTGCTTCAAACGCCAGAGGACGTCAAGATAATTAACCGCCGGCTTGACCATGATGATGTCAGCCCCCTCGGCGATGTCCAACGCCGCTTCCCGTATCGCCTCGTCGGCATTGGCGGGGTCCATCTGATAACCCCGGCGGTCGCCGAACTCCGGAGCCGAATCAGCCGCATCGCGGAATGGCCCGTAATACCCGCTGGCGTACTTGGCGGCGTAGGACATGATCGGCAAGTCGGCGAAATCAGCCTCGTCCAACGCCCGGCGAATCGCCTGGACCATCCCGTCGATCATGCCCGAAGGAGCCACCATGTCCGCCCCGGCACGGGCATGGCTGACCACCTGCCGGGCCAGATTGGCTAAGGTGGCATCGTTGTCCAGTTCTCGGGTCCCGTCGCGACGTGTGGCGATGACCCCGCAGTGCCCGTGATCGGTGTACTCGCAGAAACAGACGTCGGTGATCACCATCAGATCGCGACAGGCTCCCTTGATTGCCCGCGTCGCCCGCTGGATGATGCCGTCGTCGTTCCATGTGTCGCTACCCACCGCGTCCTTGTGGTCGGGGATGCCGAACAGGATGACTGCGGGGATGCCCAGTTGCTCCAGTTGACGGCATTGCTCGACCGTAAGATCGACGGACATCTGAGCTACCCCGGGCATGGACCCGATCTCGTTGCGCACGCCCGTGCCGCTCACCACAAACAAAGGGGCGATCAGGTCGCCGACCTCCAGCCGCGTCTGACACACCATACGCCGCAAATTCTCAGTGCGCCGAAGACGCCTCATGCGATTCCGGGGAAATGCCACAGTCAGTCTCCTCGATAAATGGAAAATGGAAAATGGAAAATGTGGGTAAACATTCAGTAAACCCGCACCCGGGTGGCACGCAACGCCGTGAACCCAATGTTCTCGCTCCTGTTCGTAATTTCCTGCTGATATGAGAGCTGCACTTAGCCTCCGGAGGAGGCGACGGAATATAGCCC
>JAGLWJ010000729.1 GCA_023133475.1 Phycisphaerae bacterium
CGTGCTCCGCGGTGAGAAATGCGGGCTAACTCCTTCGCCGCTCCGGACCCCGCGCTCGGGCAAGATGCTTCTACCGGTTGGCGTAGCGTGCGCCGGCGGTGATGCGCACCACCAGCCGAACGTAGTGGAATAAGAGGAGCAGGTTTGGCAACAACCAGCATATCATGCAGAGCATATCGCAGTTCCAATCGAGAAACTTTGCAAATGCTCGTACCCAAGGCATGGCGATAGTGATAACCAGGGCAGTTGCCACAGCGGCGGTGGCCCACAACACCAGGTAACCTCCCAAATATGCGACCGCCTGCATGGTGCCCGGCATGAGGTTGCGCTTGTCCGTAAAGTGGTATCCGATCGCCACTGCTACGGCGGTGGCGAGAGACAATAACAAAGTTATCACAACAAACGTGAATCCGCCTGTCGTTCCAGACGCCCAAATAATTTCGATGGGATCCGTGATCGCCTCGAACTCATCACTAGCGACCATACAGGCTATGACCCCGATTGCTGCGACGACAAACACCAGCAGCAGGTGAATAGCCATAAACCCACGATGGGCGGTCGTGGGCGTGCAAATCCGCAAGGACCGCCCGAACGCTCGGGGGCGTATGATCGGGTCGGTAACGCATCGCCAGTAGACATCCAACCTGTTTGACCGGATGCGCTGTTGCCATGGGCTCCCAGGGCGGGTCAGCGGCCCGAGGGACGCGCTCACCGCCTCACCGCATTCAGGGCATCGCCCTTCGAGGGGCGCATACATCAGGTTGTACCCACACGCCTCACATTGTGGTGGGCGGGATATCGGCAAAACCGCCCGCGGAGCACCCACACTACGTAGCCACGCCCACAGACCCCAACACACAACCAAAATCACCGACCAGACCATCAATAACTCACGGTATCGCAGCAGCCAAGGACGATTCCTCCAGGTTGTTTCCCAGAGTTCCTGAGAGGTTTTGTGGTATTCTGCCACGGCGACGTCGTACTTGGCCTTCTGGGCCTGATACTCTTGCCATTCCGGAGAGTTCAGAGACTGGTTGGTCGGTGTAGTGGGGGGTGACAGTGTGGGGCAGGTTGCTGGTATATAATACTCTTGCATCCACGCACGTGAGGCGCGAGACAGCTCGACACTAAGCAAACCCGGCAACAAAATCAGCAACAGCACGTGCGGCGAATAGAGCCAGCCCCGCCGCAGGGCACTGCCGAAACTCAAACGGAGTCGTTCATCACGCGCACCCCACGGCATGACGATAATGGCACCGAGCAGGAAGAGCAGTTCGATACCCCCAAACGCCGCCCCGCAACCGACGGATGTCCAGAAAGGGTCTTGAACAAACCCCTTCTTGAGCAACAACACGGCATCCAACATCTCGTCCAGTATCAACAGCGGGTGTATCGCCCCACGCTGATCCACCAACACAGTGAGGAAGACGATCAAGAGAACAGCCAGTGGGATGGACAAAAGATGCACGAGATAGGCCTGCACAAAACCGGCGTGTGCGGTCCGCATGGCTGTTGTCTTGGGGCAGAAACCGGCAGTGACAAACGCCGACCACACCGACCAACGCGTTTGGTCTTGGGGCAAGGCGGTGTGGTTCCCGTCGGCGGCAATGTATTCTTCTGTCATGGGCTCCACCCAGGGACGAGTCCAAAGTCCAAAGTTTCGTTGATTCCTGACTTTGGACTTTGGACCAGGGACTTTGGACCAGGGCCGCATCAAGCTTACGTGCCCACCATATTGCCGATTCTGGCCCGGCGGTTTTGTCTGGCTTTGCGGATGCGCGACCGCCGGATGTTGCGGTATATCTTCCGCACGCGGCGGCGTTGACGGTACTCGGTGACGCCCCAACGGGTGGCAAAGTATGTCAGGATGCCCGCAACCATGCCAACCAGCAAGCATCCAACCCACAACACCAGCCCGAACTCGAACATCATGCTCAGCAGGCTCATCCAGAATTCCGGCTCAAACAACCGGAACCAGATGCCCTCGTCGGTATGTTCAGCCAGTTTGCCGAGAGTGACAGCCATGTTTGTGTTGCTCACCGGTGGCGGT
This sequence comes from Phycisphaerae bacterium, assembly GCA_023133475.1. Classification (GTDB taxonomy): domain Bacteria; phylum Planctomycetota; class Phycisphaerae; order UBA1845; family UBA1845; genus JAAEQG01. The sequence goes on from JAGLWJ010000729.1 coordinate 2,051, forward strand.
GCGCTGGTGAGGGCCTGCCCCAATTTCCAGCACGCCCCGTAGATGGGCAGAGCGGTCAGCGGATTGCTGATCCACACGATCGGGATGCAAATCGCCTTGTTGGCTCGCATCAGAGCCGCCAAAGCCAAAGCAATTACGGTCTGGAAACCAATAGTTGGAGTAAAAGCCACCAGCGTCGCAAGCCCCGCACCAAGCGCGATGCGATGCGGGGAGTCGTCCGCGTGCAGGATGCGCTTGTATAAGATCAAGCGAAGTTTTTTGCCGATACCTCTCACCGTTGCGATGTCTCACCTTCAGCCGAGCAACCGAAACACCCCAGGATAACAATTCTTGCCAAGCCCATAAAGAGGCAAACCACCCCGTTTGTTCATCGGTCAGAATGTAGGGCGGGTTCCACCCGCCGCGCGGTGCCACAACTAATTCACAGCGGAGCACGGGGAAAATTGAAAATTGAAAATGAAA
>JAGLWJ010000073.1 GCA_023133475.1 Phycisphaerae bacterium
GGTGGGTTCCACCTCGCTTCGCGAGGTTCCACCCACCCTACTGAGGAGTAAAAAAACAAGGGCGGTCTGACAACCAGACCGCCCTGGAGGCCTGCCACGCAAGTTTGCTTGTTTGGATGGCGTTAAGCCCGGGTTAGGCTCAAGCCCGCTTAGCGCGGGAACTTGAAAGTTTTGCCTCTATACGTGGAAGCAGTCGCAACCAGGTACGATCCGCTCTTGGTTTTGCAAACCGCCTTGATCGGCATCTTGCCGAACTTGTTGCACAACACGTTTCGTGCGGTGGTGGCGGTGGTGCACTTCTTGTTCGTTTCGGACCAACGGTTGATCTGGGCGGTGCTTATCTTGTAAACGACTGCCCCCTTGTTGACCCAGTTGGCGAAGGTGTTCAGGGTTGCGGCGCTGGGGCGCCCGGCGCCGGAAGCCCCCTGTACTTGACCATACAAGGTTCGATAAGAAGTTATTTTCTGTTGGAAGTTGTTTTTGAGGGTGGTGTAGTTGGTGCGCGAGGAAGTGACGGGCTTCGTCGTCTTCCGCGCGGAGGCACTTCTCGCACTATTCCAAGTGCCGGTGCCGGTTTTGGTGGTGCCGGTCGTGGTGGTGCCACGACGTTTATTTGTTGCTGTCATAGGCAATCTCCCTTTTGGTGACTCTGCGTGACCTAGCCCGGGTTACTACTGAATGCCCCCACAATCGGACACTACGTAAAGGCACTTGAGAACTGAACCACCAACCACAAAAAACTTTGCGAATCGAGCAGAAGGAAACAGCCATCAGATCAGTGCCGCGGTGAATTATCCGGGTCAAGGGACGGCACAGACAAACCGATGTTTGATATGACAGGAATGTTGCCGACAAAACCCCGGCGGCGGGCGCCGGCGAGGCGACAAGAGCAGAAATTTGCGGGGAGGCCTGGGGTTGCACAATGTCATCTGAGCTTATGGACCGTATTCTGAGTTCGTCCAACTTGCCTTCAATGCCGGTTGTTGCCATCAAGGTGCTGGAGTTGGCCCAGCAGCCGGATGTTGCAATCAATGATATAGCGGATGTCATTCAAAAGGACCCGGCGCTGACCGCGAAGTTGCTTCAGACCGCCAACTCGCCGCTGTTTGGCCTGTCGAAAAAAATCGGCTCGTTGCAGCAAGCCACCGTGATCCTGGGGCTGAGGACCGTCAAGGTTATGGCATTGAGCTTTTCGCTGGTGGACTCCCTTCAACAGACACATGACAGCGAATTTGATTATCAGACCTACTGGCGCCGCTCGCTGACCACCGCGGCGCTCTCCAAGCTGATGGCCCAGCACTGCGGAAACCTGCGCACCGACGAGTGTTTTGTGGGAGGGTTATTGTCCGACATTGGCATGTTGGCGGCTTTCCAATGTGTGGGCGACGTCTACACGCCGGTGGTCAGGCAATTCGCCGCAAGCCCGCAACCGATTCAGGATATCGAAGCCGATGTCCTGGGGCTGACCCATGCCGAAATCACCGGCAGACTATTACAGAAATGGTCGTTGCCGGACATGCTGTGCCAGGCGGTTTCCGCCCATCACGGCGCGGGGCTGGAATCCCTCGACCAGCGAACTCGTCTACTGGCTTCGGTCATGTACGCAGCCTCTTGCCTCTCAGAGTTGTTCTGTGCGGACGTACCCCGCGGGCAACTTGACGAGGTGAAGGCACACTGTCTGGAATTGATCCCCATTACGCCCGAAGCCCTCGAACAGACTCTTGATGAATTGCACGGCAATGTCAATGAGATGGCAACGCTCTTCAACATCGAGATCGGCGAGTCGGTTTCGTATGAGGCATTGCGTTCGCAAGCGGTGGTGCAACTGGCCAACATCTCGCTTTCCGCGGAGATGGACCGTGCCGAGGCAACCAATCGTGCCGATCAGGCCCAGTTGGAACTCAAGAAGATGAGTAAAAAAGCCGCCACCGACGGCTTGACTCAGATTGCCAACCGGCAGGCGTTCGACGAGAAGCTGGAAAAAACTCTGACCACGGCAGAAGAAGACGGTGGATCGGTCGGCCTGATCATCATGGACATCGACCATTTCAAACATCTCAACGACACCTATGGTCATCAGGCCGGCGACGAGGCCTTGCGACGTGTGGGGCAATGCCTCAAATCACTCTGCACCGACACGGTTACGGCGGCACGTTACGGCGGGGAGGAATTCGCCATCATCCTGGCGGATACCACCGCACGGACATTGCAACTGATGGCAGAGGGCATCCGCAAGAGGATCGAAAAAATCCAATTCGATTACGACGAACACCACATCCAGTTCACCGCCAGTTTCGGGGCTGCTCACGTGGACTTGAAACTCGAAACCACCACGCCCAAAGAGGTCATCGAACGCGCCGACGAGTGTCTCTACGAAGCCAAACACAACGGCCGAAACTGCGTGGAAATCACCTTCTAACCCGGATATTTCACCGCGGAGCACGCCGGGTGCCGGGTGCCATGCCCACGCTTGCGTGGGCATGTATTGCGTGAGGATGTTCTGGACAGCCCTGGCACGTTTGGTCTTTCCATCACGTCATCTGCCCTCTGCATGGCCACGCAAGCGTGGACCA
>JAGLWJ010000730.1 GCA_023133475.1 Phycisphaerae bacterium
AGGGCGGGTTTTACCCGCCTTCCCGTCTACACAATCGGAGCATAACTTTACCGCCTGAGACTCACCGGGGTCAACCGATTGGGCAGAGGAAAAGGCGGGTGGAACCCGCCCTACTGGTCGTTGTCAGCCAGATTGTTGCAGAATGGTGGCGCAGGGCGGCCACGCCAACCCCTCCCCTACAACAGCGACGGAGTGGCCCCACCCGCCAATTAACCCCCGTTAGATGGGCTGATAGAGGGGATTACCCAAAAAATCAGCACTGGTACGCCACCTGAAGGGTAGTTTTACCCTGGCTGGAGAGAAAGAGGGTATTCGTAAAACCGGGGCTTGTATATGCACGCTGATTTTGGCTATAATACGGTTGGTTGCCGGGGGAGGGGCCCGGCAAGAGTTAATGCGCATTTCCCAGGTTTGGTCGCGCAGGCAATATCCATGTGCTGCTTAGCTACACAACTGATTGCACTATGCGCCGGCGTGAGCACGGCGGGGGCGTCTGAATCCCGGGACATTTACCCGGCTCAGGTCTTCCCCCAGGCGGTGATAATAGGGGCGGCGAAGGTATTCACCGACGATACTGAAACAGAGGTGATCCGGCGGACCGATCCGTGTGGGTCAAATGCGTTCTGTGAGCCAGACCCCATACCTGTCAATACGATTTTCCCCGACTTGCGAAGCGCTAAGGTGGGTCGTTGGCTACCAAGCGATGCAGCCCTGGACGTTCACACCGGGAAGTATGACCATATGGGAGGATTCTTGCGGGTAATCCTGGTGTTCGAGGGGTTGCTCAACCCTCCAGGGCCGATGATCAGTCCCTATAATCCGCGACGTTACGGCAACAGCCCACTCTTTGGCTTCGTTGAGTTTGACATAGACACCAACGGCGACTCCGGCGGCAACATCAATGCGCCTCTGATCCGGTACAACGGGAACGTGGCCCGGTTTGGCGGGATGCCTGTGGGCGAGGTGTTCGTTGACCGCATCAGTACCGATGGTCGCGATCCGGACGATCAGTACGATACTTACCCGTGGATCGACCGTAGCGGTGGCGATTTTGAGTTGCAGTTCAGCGGGGACAACATTACCCGAATCGATCATATCCGCGGCAACGACGATTCCACGTTTGAAACCGAGGAAGTGTGGGACGTTCACGGCAGATTCTTCCGCCGCGCCCAAGGTTATGATGTTTGTGCCGGAGGGTCTTACGAGCCGGAGGTTACGGTGCGCTTTGCCCATCGTGTGCCGACGGATGTTTCGACTGCCGGCTTGTCCACCAACGGGGTGGCGGCTTACCGGGATGATCCCGTGGAACTCTCTGCCGAAGACGGCTCCACGGTGGTGACGTTCATCTACCCGCTGACCAATGCGGACTATGCGTCGGCCAACGCCGTATCCGTTGAAACAATGGACGCCTATGACTTCAACGCGAACTCCATTTTGGAGGGGGCGGAGTTCCTGAGTATCGGCGCCATGCTGGAATTGTGCCCGACGTCTTATGAGTATTGGGGCCTGATTGAGCCTTGGCTCGCGCAAGAGGCGGAGGATTACCTTCAGCCGGAGCACTGGCGCATGACGATGCTATTTGGCACCGCCCGCTCGCGCTCCGTAATCGGAGAGGGGAACTACATCTGGTCGGACATTTTCCCCAATGTTTTTCCCGGTGACTTCAACGGGGACGGATTCAAGAGCAACTCGGACGCGAATCTGGTGGCGGAGTTCATTGACCAGTTCGACGGGGACCCGGCTTACGATATCGACAGCAACGGCACTAATGGCGAGATCGAGTTGGCGAATTTCGGGGTGTGGTTCAGCATCTACGACGTGAACTACGATGGGTTTGTGGATGCTTATGATCTGGATTATTCGTGGCAGTCGTTGGGGGATTATGACAACGACGGCGATGTCGATCTGCGCGATTTCCAGGCTTTTCAGGTTTGTCTGCCTGCTTTGCAAGAGGATACCACCGCGGACAAATTGTTGATATTGTGCCTTGACGCGTTCGACTCTAATGGCGATAATGAAGTGACACTGGCAGATTTGGAGGCGTTCGACGGCGAATTGGGGGGGCCGTGATTCGGCCAGGAGCGGAAGGGACATAATGCAGAGCGACAGCCATCGAGGCCGAGCAACCGTTCTGGTGACTTGGTGTCACCAGCGGGGGGGGAGGGCTTTTACGCTGATCGAGCTGCTGGTGACCGTGGGTATCATTGCGCTGTTGCTGGCTATTCTGGTGCCGACGTTTGCGTCCGTTCGCCAACAAGCCAAGTCTCTTTTGTGCATGAACAGCATGAGGGCGGTGGCGTTCAGCTTCCGCCTCTTTGCCGACCCGCATACATTCCCGGACCGTGGGCAGAGCGATGTGCTCTATGCCCCAAGATTCGATGCGTGCGATTTTCAGGAAAGCTTGTACAAGGTCAGTGAATTCTGGCCAACAGACAGTGAACTGGGATTTGGAAGGCGGCCCTACCGTACCGGGCAGGATCCGATCCTTTGCAGCGCGGTGCCCCTTGGTTTGGAAGCCGAATCAGGCAAGGTGCTGGAGGATGCAGTCACTCCCCCGTGGTTGGTCAGTTACGCGATGAACCGGCGATTGCTGTGGGCCCCTTACTTGGCGGTCGGCGGGCATTACGAGTTTCAGTGGGTAAAGCGTGTTACCATCGGCGAGCGGATTCTGGACCACCCCAATGTCCCGTTGATGTTCGACGTGGATGCCGAAGCGGCTTACGAGAAGCAGGGGGCAAAAGGCCCGTTTTTCTCTGCCCCGCCCGGGAAAACGCCCAGTTATTATGATGGCCCTTCAGGTCATCCTGCCCCTTTCTGGTTCCCCGCCAAGCGACACCGCGGCAAGATGATGATCTGCTTTGTCGGTGGTCATGTCGTTGCCACCGCCGACCCGCTTTCCAACCCCGCCTGCGATTGGGAATACCACCCTCCCCTGGATCCCTAACCGGGATGATCCACGGCGAACAAATGGAAAATGGAAAATGGAAAA
>JAGLWJ010000731.1 GCA_023133475.1 Phycisphaerae bacterium
CAGGCTGGAAGCCTGCGCTACGACTCCTGCGCCATTTCGTACAGGGGGTTCATCTCGCGCAGTTTGGCTACCCTCGTGCTCACCCGTTCGATCGCATACTCGATGTCCTCAGGTGTGTTGAACCGCCCCAGCGAGAAACGGATCGAGCTATGCGCCAACTCGTCACTTAGCCCCAACGCCCTCAACACGTAACTCGGCTCCAACAAAGCGCTGGAGCACGCGCTGCCACTGCTGACCGCCACGTCGCCGAAGCCCATTATCAAACTCTCACCCTCGATGTACCGAAAACTGATGTTGGCTGTGTTGGGCAGACGTTCGGTGGGATGCCCGTTCAGGAAGATGTCGCTCAGCCGGCTGCTCAACCCCTCCCACAGGCGGTCTCGGAGCCTGGTCAGCCTTGCCGACTCCGCTTCCATTCCCGCCACGGCAATCTCCAGCGCCTTGCCCAGCCCGACAATGCCGGGAACATTCAACGTCCCGGAACGCATCCCACGCTCGTGCCCGCCGCCGTGCAATATCCCCTCGCAATGCACCCGTGGGTTCTTGCGACGTATATACAACGCCCCCACCCCCTTGGGGCCGTGGATTTTATGCCCCGAGAGGCTCAGCAGGTCGATACCCATCGACTCGACATCGATGGGGATTTTGCCCACAGCCTGAGTCGCGTCGGTGTGAAACAGGGTCCCCCTGCTTTTGCATATTCTGCCGATCTCCGCCACCGGCTGAAGTGTGCCGATCTCGTTGTTGGCAGTCATGATTGACACCAGTATGGTGTCGTCGGCGATGGCGTTGTCGAGTTCATTCGGGTTGATTTGCCCGGTGCGGCCCACACCGAGCCGGGTCACGCGAAACCCATGCTGTTCCAGATACCAGCAAGGGTCGATAACCGCTTTGTGCTCGGTCTGTTGGGTAATGATGTGTAGGCCTTTATCGGCGTAGCCGGCTGCCGTGCCCTTTATGGCGATGTTATTGCTCTCGGTTGCACCACTGGTGAAGACGATCTCTTTGGCAGTGCCGGCTCCGATGGCCTTAGCCACCTGTTCGCGTGCCTTGACGACAGCCTCCTCGGCATCTCGCCCGAAGGAATGGCTGTTGCTGGCGGCATTGCCGAACCGCTCACAGAAGTAGGGGCGCATGGCTTCAAAGACCCGCGGGTCGCAGGGTGTAGTGGCATTATTGTCCAGATAAACCCGCAACTGCAAACTTCCCCCCTGTCTACGCAACTACCGGGCGACGTGATGAGTAGGATCGGCTGACCAGATCCGCCAGGGTTATCTCACGAAACAGGTTGTCGATCTTCTCCTGTATCACCTGTGCGGCGGCACGCACCGGGCACCATCGCGAACGTTCACAATTGCGGTCATCAGCCCCGTCGGGCAGCTCCATACATCGCGTCACGCGGATCGGCCCCTCGATCACGCGGATAACCCTGTCCAGTGTAACCGATTCAGCCGGTCGGGCCAGCAGGTATCCACCACGGGGGCCTCGGACGCTATTCACCAGCCCAGCCCGTTGAAGTCTCTTGAGGATGTTCATCAACACCGAAAGTGGAATTTTATACTGATCCGCGATTTCGCGGGCACTGCTGGCCTGTTCACCACGGAGGAAGGCTCGTCCCAGAAACACCATCGCCAGCAACCCGTACTCGGCTTTTCGCGTCAGTACAACCATGGTTTCTCCCGTTCTTTCCAGGTTGAATCAGCTTACCCCCGTTATTCGTCTTGTCGGTAGTATATATAGCACTGGTTCGGTACTATTTCAAGGTATAATGTAGATGTAGGGTGGGTGGAACCTCGCGGAGCGAGGTGGAACCCACCAACCAGTCGTAGGGCGGGTTCCACCCGCCTTCGCAGCGCAGGGCGGCGGGTAGAACCCGCCCTACATCAGCGATTGCGCCGTTTTTCCCGTTCTTCGTGCTTCATTCTCCACGCTCCCCTTCGGGTCGCCGCTAAACGTTGCGGACTTGTCGCCGCTAAACGCACTTGCGTCGACTACGTTTTTCCTTGATGAGATCAGGGTGGCATGGTATCTTAGTCAATTTGGGGGAAGTGGAACTTATCCTACCGAGAACTGTCGAAAGTGAAACACGTACGGACAACCGGATGGTGGTTTGACAGGCGGAGATGATATAGTGGGTGCAGACCGAGATCACACGGCAGGGCAGGCAGGTCGCAGGCCCAGCCGCTGGTCGCAAATACTGCTGTATACTGCGGCGGGGGTCATGCTTGCGGCTGGGGCGAGCACCCTGCTGTGGAACCATATGGCTACTCCGGCGAAGCCTGAAGTTACCGGCCGAATCATGCCGGGGCTGGAGCCGGCAGATCATATCGCCGCCTCACCCGGTGTGCTGTGCGATTGGAACGTGCTGATCG
>JAGLWJ010000732.1 GCA_023133475.1 Phycisphaerae bacterium
GCGAGGTGGAACCCACCAACCAGCGCGGTGGGTTGCGCTTCGCTCCGCGAAGCTCCACCCACCCTACCTTGCTACCTTGCTGAATGGCGGGTAAAACCCGCCCTACTTTGCTTTGCGACGCCAAGCTTCTATAATCACTCAGAGAATTGGAGAGGTTTGCCCACCACGCACTGAAGAAATCTTATGCGACGCCAGATTGTCGTTTCAGTCATCTTGATTGCCGTGTTGCTCGTCGGCGGAGCGGGGATATCCAGATACCTGATCCACAGCAGGCCCAGCCCGCCGACCCGTGAGGTCACCCGTCCGCCGCTGCTGGTCAAGGCGCTTGCGGTGCAGCCGCAGACGGTGGTGGAGCCGATCATCGGCTACGGGACAGCTCGGGCAGACCGTTTCACACGGATTTCCGCCCAGGTCTCCGGCGAGATTGTCGAGTTGGGCGATTGGCTCAAGCCAGGCGTGGAGGTTCACAAGGAGCAAACCCTCCTGCGGATCGACGAGGAGGAATACGTCAGCCGGCTGACAAGCGCCGAAAGCCGCCTCGCCGCAGACCAGGCTCAATTGGCTCAATTGGAGGTGGAAGAGGGGAACACTGATCGCCTGATCGCCATCGCCGGGCAAGAGCTGGAAATCGCCCAGCGCGATTTTGATCGGGTCAAAGAACTGTTGGAAAGCGGAGAATCGCACCCTCGCGAACACGATCAGTATTATCGCATCCTGCAGCAGGTCCGCAGTGCCATGCAGGTTCTTCAGAATCGCAAGGCCCTTTTGCCTTCACGGCGGGCACAGGTGCAAGCGGTTTGCCGCACTCGCCAGGCGGAAGTCGATCTGGCACAACTGAACGTAAACCGTTGTAAAATCATCGCCCCGTTCGACGGGCGAATTGATGAGGTGGCTGTCGAGTTGGGGGATCGTGTGCAGATTGGCCGGGAACTGGTTACGCTGTTGAATCCCGACTTGATCGAGGTGCCGATCGAGTTGCTGGCTTCGGTTCGGCATCGCGTTCGGGTGGGGGCCAGGTGCCGTCTGTCGGTGGAGAGCACTGCCGGGGTGGACTGGGCCGGGCAGGTCAAACGGATGTCGCCCACCGCCAGCGAGAACACCCGCACATTCAAGCTCTACGTGGAAGTGAACAATACCGGGCAGGCCCAGACCCTGGTGCCCGGCTTTTTCGTCCGCGCCGTCATCGACGGCCCGACGCTCGAGGATGTTCTGATCGTGCCTCGCGGAGCCATCCAGCAAGGCCACGTTTTCGTTTACAACGCCGGAAAAGCCCACCCACGCGGCGTCAAAATCGTACGCCACCTCCTCGACCAGACCGTGGTGACCGGATTGCAGCCGGGCGAGGTCGTGATCACCTCCAACCTGGACGCTTTGTACGAAGGTGTGCCCGTCAGGCTGGAACCAGAAGCCGGTGAGCCATTTGTGTCCTCCACGAATCAGTACCGCGACCGTAAGGGAGCGGCCTATGGCTGGGTGGCCCATCGCTTTAGCGGTGGGGGACACGAATGTCTGACGCGATTCCTGTCCCCCACGGCTAAAGCGATGGGCCACCCACGCCACCCACACCGTGGAAGACGCGAATCGGCGGACCATTCGGGTCCCCCACCGCTAAAGC
>JAGLWJ010000733.1 GCA_023133475.1 Phycisphaerae bacterium
ATTGCTGGTACAGCACACCTGCCGGTCAATCTCATGACCGCGTACAAAAGCAGGATGTTAGACGTTTGCTGCGACCCGCTAAGCCCCACGAGCGGCTCTTGGATGTGGGTTGTGGGACGGGGCACTGGAGTCGTTTCTTCGGCTCGTTGGACTACGAAGTCCACGGGATCGACATTGCCCCTGAGATGCTTGCCGTGGCACACACGGCTGTTCCAGGCTGTGCATTTGATGTTGCCGACGCCTGCGATTTGCCGTTTGAGGACGGGGCGTTCGACGTGGTGGCTTCAATGGCATTACTGGAGTTTATATCCGATCCCGCAGCCGTGGTTCGTGAGATGGCGCGCTGCACAAGGCCAGGTGGAAGCCTCCTGATTGGAACACTTAACCGGCTCGCTCCGTTGAACCAGCATCGTCTGTCGAAGGGACGCCAGCCGTATTCCTCGGCGCATCTGTTGACCCCGAAGGAGCTGAGGGAAATGCTTCAGCCCTATGGCAAAGTACGAATGGCCGCTTCGCCTGTGGCGCGTCGCGAAAAGCGGTCTCCCTTGGCCAAGGTGTTGCCGCAATGGTGCAACTCATTGCGGCGATCCCTGAGCGGCGCGTTCATTGTTGCGGAGGTGCGAACATGATGATCCAGGCGGAAGTCAGCTTATATCCGTTGAAAACAGATAAAATAGGCGTTGTGATAGAAAGCTTCAACGGTGACCTGAAAGACGCCGGGCTGGATGTGCATGAGGCAGCCATGAGCACAAAGCTGACGGGTAACGTGGACGAGGTATTTGCGGCACTGGGCGAGGCATTCAAGCATGTCGCCAATGACCACCAGGTTGTATTGGTGCTGAAAGCTTCAAACGCGTGCTCATCAGACGGCGAGGTGGAAGGAAAGAATGCAGATGTCAAATAGCCAATACAAAGTGACGTTTCAGCCACAAGGTCGGGCGGTCTCAGTCTTGAAGGGTACAACAATCCTGGAGGCCGCTGCAAGTGCCGGATTGGTAATCGACACGCCCTGTGGAGAGGCCGGCACATGCGGAAAGTGCCGCGTTCAGGTGGCACAAGGTGCGCCCAACCCATCCGATACTGATCGTAGAGCCTTAGGAAAAGTCGAACTGCAGCAAGGTTGGCGACTGGCCTGTCAGAACGCCGTCAACAGCGACATGATAGTCCATGTGCCCGATGAGTCGCTATTCGGTGGCGATCATCAGATAGCCCGGGACTCAACAGTTGGTGGCCCGGCGGAGGTTCGCCCGGCCATTCGAAAGGTCTATGTCGAACTTTCAGCTCCGACGCTTGCCGATGCCAAGCCGGACCTGCTGCGACTGGAAGAGAAAACGGGACCCTTCAATGTGGACGTAGCCATGTTGCGGCAGGTTCCCAAGCAGCTTCGCCAGCAGGGATTCAAAGGAACGGCAGTGCTGTCCGACCATCAGTTGATCGACTTTGAAGAAGGCGACACAACCGGACGGTGTTTCGGCATAGCCGTTGACATCGGAACGACCACAATGGTGGCCTCGCTGCTGGATCTCTGTTCCGGTCAGGAGTTGGCCGTGGTTTCCAAGATGAACCCGCAGGTGACTTTCGGTGATGACGTGTTGTCGCGAATTCAGCACTCGATTTCTTGCCCAGGCTGCCTTGAAGAACTACGCCACGCAGTTGTCGGGGAAATCGGCGATATGAGTCGAGCCTTGTGCAAGGAAGCGGGGGTGAGTCCACAGCACATT
>JAGLWJ010000734.1 GCA_023133475.1 Phycisphaerae bacterium
GCGAGGTTCCACCCACCCTACTAAAGTATGCTCAAACGCAAGAAAACATCCGCACCACCGCCGGGCAACGGCATTACGGATGGTAACGTTAACTGGCTGACGGTCGTTGGGGCTGGGCAGAATAACCTCAAGAACATCGACGTGCACATTCCGCTGGGGCGGTTTGTTTGTGTCACCGGCGTTTCGGGCAGCGGAAAGAGTTCGCTGGTCAACGACATTATCCGCGAGCAGTTGGCCCGCGACCTCAATGGGGCAGAGAAGGCCCATCCCGGACGTCACGAGCGGATTGACGGGCTTGAATACCTCGACAAGGTCATCGACATCAACCAGTCGCCCATCGGCAGAACCCCACGTTCCAACCCCGCGACCTACATCAAGGTGTTCGACGAGGTTCGGGCGCTGTACGCCAAGCTCCCCGACTCCAAGGTCCGCGGCTACAAGCCCGGGCGGTTCAGCTTCAACGTCCACACCGGAGCCAAGGGCGGCGGGCGCTGCGAAGCCTGCGAGGGCAACGGCGCCAACAAAATGGGGATGGACTTCCTCGCCGACGTGTGGGTCACCTGCCCGGTCTGCAACGGGCGGCGGTTCAACCGCGAGACCATGCAGATTCTGTTCAAGGGCGAGAACATCGCCGACGTCCTGGAGATGGACGTGCAGGAGGCGCTCGAGCACTTCGCCAACATCCCCAAGATCGCCGCCATGCTGCAAACCCTACACGACGTGGGGCTGGACTACATCAAGCTAGGCCAAAGCTCCACCACGCTCTCGGGCGGCGAAGCCCAGCGGATCAAGCTGGCTCGCGAACTGGTCAAAAGGTCCACGGGACGAACGCTGTACCTACTGGACGAACCGACCACCGGCCTACACTTCGACGACATCAAGAAGCTGCTGGCGGTGCTCCACGGATTCGTGGATGCCGGCAACACGGTGGTGGTGATCGAGCACAACCTCGACGTTGTCAAGACGGCAGACTGGGTCATCGACCTGGGCCCAGAAGGCGGCGAGGATGGGGGAACCATCGTCGCCGAGGGCACGCCCGAGGAGATCGTCAAGGTCAAAAAGAGCTACACCGCCCAGGTGTTAAAACCTTTATTATCTAAACAGTTTAGCCGCAAAGCCAAAGGCTTGCGCCCGGCCAATGGCAAAGGTGCCCGCTCTTACGGGAGACTCGAGGGCGGAGGCGAACTCAAGAATATCACCGTCGTTGGCGCCAGGCAGCACAATCTCAAGGACATCACCGTCCGCGTCCCTCGCGGCAGGACCACGGTCTGCACCGGGTTGTCGGGCAGCGGCAAGAGCAGCTTCGCCATCGACACGGTCTACGCCGAAGGCCAACGGCGGTATGTCGAGTCACTCAGCGCCTATGCCCGGCAGTTCCTCGGTCGGCTCCAGAAACCCAAGGTCGAGCACGTCGAGGGCCTGTCGCCGGCCATCTGCATCGAGCAGAAATCCGCCGGGCATTCGCCACGCTCGACGGTGGGCACGGTTACCGAGATATATGATTACATGCGGATTCTGTGGGCCAGAATCGGCACCCCCTATTGCCCCAAGTGCCGCGTCCCCATCGGCACTCAGACCAGCGACGAGATCGTCGAGCGGGTCCTGAGCCTGGGCGCGGGCACCCGGGCATTGCTGCTGGCCCCCATCCAACGTGCACCGCAGGAGACCTACACCGAGCTTTTCGCCCGCGAGCGGGCCAACGGATTCACCCGCGCCCGGGTGGACGGGGTGGTGCATCGGCTGGACGAGGACATCGCAATCGACCCCCGCCGGCGTCACGAAGTCGAGTTGGTGGTGGATCGCATCATGGTCAAGCGGTCGCAGGCATCGCGCATCGCCGACAGTATCGAGCAGACCCTTACCCTGGGAAACGGGGTCATGAAGCTGGCGGTGCTCGCCGACGATGACAAGGCAACAAGGCAACGAGGCAACGAGGCGACGAGGCAACAAGGCTCAAGAGTATCGCTTCTCTCAACTGCACTCTTGCAGTCGTTGCGGCAAAGGTTACGACGAACCGACGCCCCACCACTTTTCGTTCAACAGCTCGATGGGCTGGTGCCAGTCGTGTGAGGGGTTGGGGATTCAGCTTGGCGCCAACCCGACCGCGATTGTCACCCATCCGACCCGTTCGGTCATGGAGGGAGCGGTGGAGGGTTGGGCTCGGGTCACACCAAAGCAGCCGCTGGGTCGTTGTGTGCAGGCGGTGGCTGACCGGATCGGGTTCGACCCCGAGCGTCCCTGGCACGAATTGCCCGAGACCCAACGGCTGGCGTTCTTGCAAGGCGACGACGACGAATGGATCGCCCCGAACTTCGCCGGTGTCGCGGACGAATCCGCCTGGGAGGGTGTGCGCATTCGCTGGAAGGGGTTTTATCCCGCCATCGACCAGGCAACACGCGCAAACCGGCAATATCGCAAGCGCCTGGGGAAACTGGTCACCGAGGTCCCGTGCAAAGCCTGCGGTGGAAGCCGGCTCCGGCCGGAGGCTCGCGCCGCGCAACTCTGCGGAAAGACTATCCCGGAAGTCTGCACCATGCCGCTGGATCAGGCGGCTGACTTCTTCGGCAAGCTCAAGCTGGACCGCCGCCGGCGGCAGATTGCCGGCGAGTTACTGCACGAGATAAACGCACGACTGCGATTCCTGCTCGACGTAGGCCTGTCATACGTGACCCTGAACCGTTCCGCCCCGACGCTCTCGGGTGGGGAAGCCCAGCGTATCCGTTTGGCTTCACAGATCGGCAGTGGGCTGACCGGGGTGCTGTACGTGCTGGATGAGCCGACCATTGGTCTGCACCCGCGCGACAACGGGCGGTTGATCGCTGCGTTGGCCAAGCTGCGCGATCTGGGCAACACCGTCCTGATGGTCGAGCACGACCGCGAAGTCATCGCCCACGCCGACCACGTGCTCGACTTCGGCCCCGGAGCCGGGCAATACGGTGGGCAGGTGGTCGCCGCTGCCTCGCCCAAACAGATTCAACGGCGA